>NZ_JAODZS010000050.1:0-22204 GCF_029835375.1 Morganella sp. GD04133
ATTTAGCGCATATCTTAATTCATGAAATGTCTCACATCCGCCTGGACACGGAAGATATGGCGTATATCGGGGTGGCGAAAAATGAGGGGTATCATGATGTAAATGCTATGCTCGCCCTTCTTGAACCAGAAAAACTGCAGACCGGCAGAGGAGAGCCTGAAGAAACGATCAAACAACGACGTGCCCGGGGAAGTCTGGACGCGGTGAGAAATGCAGACTCTTTTACAACAGCAACCCGTTATCTTGCTTATACTGCAAAAAATGCTGATTTCTATCGTCATTTTGCAGGGCAGAAAAAAACGTTCAAACCCGGTTCGCCGTCTCTTATCACGAGTCCGCGCTGGAGGTGAGTGTCATTGATTAACACGATACAGGCTATCATAGTGTTTATACAGACTGTATTGTCGTTAAAACCCGCCGGGATGGCAGTGTGATAAACAAGGCTGTTTTCTTTATACCGGGCGGTCAGACAGCGCCGCCCGGTATTTCTCATCACCAGCTCCCGGAAGCACCGCCGCCACCGCTGCTGCCACCTCCGCCCCCGGAAGACCCGCTGCTTCCGGAACTGCCGCCGGAGCTGCTGTAACTGCCACTATCAGAACCGGATGAATATCCGCTTCCGGCACCGGCTGTAACACCGGTTAGTTTCCGTATTTCCGCTTCCTGAATCCGGTATCCGGGAATTAATACATATAATATAAAACACAGAAACAGTGAGCCAAATACATTCAGAAAAACGAGCATCATGATACTGATGAATAATGCGTCCGGATCAGGGTCTCCGTCTATCAGAACCCGCGTCATTATAAAAATCAGAACCGAATAAATTAATACAGCGACCGCCTGACCGACCAGTGACGGGTATATATATTTGTGATGTAAAAATGCCGTCAGGCGCTTCTGAGTCAGGCGTATTGCCCGTTCGGGCTGACGTTTTTTCTTATTTTTGGATTTTGCATATTCCTCTTTCAGGTATTCAATATCATTAATAACCTGCTTTTCTATTCTTTTCTTACGACCGGCGGAACCGATAAACAATGACCAGAGATACACCGTAATAAATGTCAGAAAATAAATAACGGTCAGCCGTGCGATTTTTAAAGGTTCTGTTCCGGAAGCATTTGATCTGATATATGCCGGTTCACTTCCGCTGATAATATCAATGGCATCAGTCACACCCGCTTCAATCCCGGTAAAATAACGGCCTTTTTTAAATTCAGGCGTGATACGGTGACGGATAATACGGCCTGCGGAGACATCCGGCAGAATACCTTCCAGGCCGTAACCGACCTCAAAACGCAGATTACGGTCATTCACCGCCACGACCAGCAACAGACCATTATTCTGACCTTTACGACCGATTTTCCAGGTATTGAATGCACGGTGTGCGAATGTCTCAATACTTTCCCCGCCGGTTGACGGCACAATAAACACCACAAACTGACTGCCGTCATTGCGGCTCAGTTCGTACTCAGTGAGTTGCCGGTTAAGCTGTGTAAACTGCGGGCCGGTCAGGAGACCGGTGCTGTCAATAACCCGCGCCCGTTTCAGTTCCGGCAGCGGTTGCAGATCCGCACGGGCAAAGAAACTGACAAAAAGAAGCACAAGGCATCCTGCCATAATCCTGCTCATCATGACTCCTGTGAATGTTCTTTTCCCTGTCGCGCATAGCGCGCCGCCATCACCGCACACACCATCAGCTGGATCTGATGAAACAACATCAGCGGCAGCACCAGAATACCGACTACGGCAGGCGGGAACATTACGTTTGCCATCGGTACGCCGTTTGCCAGGCTTTTCTTCGAACCGCAGAAGACAATCGTGATTTCATCAGCCTTATTAAAACCCAGTGCCCGCGCACCGTACACGTTGATCACTAATACAATCGCCAGCAGCCCGCACGACACCACAGCAATCTGCAGAATAGACATTGCATCAATCTGCTGCCAGATCCCTTCAGCAACCGCTTCGCTGAAAGCGACATACACCACCAGCAGAATAGAGGTGCGGTCCGTTTTATTAATGATTTTTTTATTGCGATCCACCCACTTACCGATCAGCGGACGGGAAAGGTGCCCGACCACAAACGGCAGCATCAGCTGCAATAAAATAGAACGGATAGCCCCCAGGGTATCCAGATCATGCGCGCCCTGCGTTTCCATCATAAAACCGATAATCACCGGTGATAAGAACACCCCAAGAATACTGGAGGCAGATGCACTGCAAATCGCCGCCGCCACATTACCGCCCGCGACAGAGGTAAAGGCGATAGCAGATTGTACTGTCGCGGGTAAGGCACATAAGTATAAGAAACCCATGTAAATGGCCGGAGACATCCATTCCGGCACCAGAAACTGCAAACCCAGCCCCAGCAGCGGGAAAAGGATAAAGGTACTGGAGAACACCATCAGATGCAGACGCCAGTGCCCCATCCCCGTCACAATCGCTTCCCGCGAGAGTTTTGCGCCGTGGAAGAAGAACAATAACGCAATCGCGGCGGTGGTCAGATAGCGGAATCCGGTCGCCACATTGCCGGTTGCCGGAAAGAGTGACGCCAAAATAACAACCGTGATCATTATGACCAGGAACGGATCTAACCGCAGTTTCTGCCACCAGTTTGTCATGCGTTATCCACTTTTGTCTGCATTAAAATTAAACGATAGTCTGTTACAGTGTCACTGTTCGTCCGGTTTTGTGAGATTCCATACCGGCCTCAATAATGCGGATAACTTCCGCCCCTTCCTGCGCGGTCACCGGGTTCGGGCCATTATTGATAATCGCCTCTGCCACTTCTGCGTAATAGCGGCCATAGTGCCCGGCTTTGTTCGGATACGTTTCCGTGATCACTTCAACGCCATCCGGTGACAGGCTCAGTTCCCCGTCACGGCTGTCATGCCCCCAGTTGACACCGACCGGCATCTGCCCTGCTTTCAGTGCATTCTCCTGCGGATCCAGCCCGTACTTCACATAGCTGCCTTTCATACCGTGAACGATATACACCGGGGATTCCGCTGCCGCGACCGTGGTGGCATGCAGTATCACTTTCACATCCGGATAGTGCAGTTGCGCATGGAAATAATCCACTGCTTCAGAGCCCGGACGTATCATCCCCAGGTCGGCGGTGATCGCCGTTGGTTTGCCGAAAAACTGCAGTGCCTGGTCAATCAGATGAGAGCCCAGGTCATACCAGATACCACTGCCCAATGCAGCTGCTTCACGCCAGCGTTTTTGCGGATGCGGGCGGTAACGGTCAAAATGGACTTCAAAATATTTGATATCCCCGAGTTTTTTACTGTCAAACAGGGATTTGAGCGTCAGATACCCGGAATCAAAACGGCGGTTATGATAAACAGATAACACCAGCCCGGCATCATCCGCCTGTTTTGCCAGGGTAAATGCGTCTTCCGATGTCAGGGTAAAGGGTTTATCCACCACCACGTGCTTACCGGCAGCCAGCGCCATCCGCGCCAGCGGGAAATGGGTGTCATTCGGGGTCGGGATCACGACGAGGTCAATGGCCGGGTCGGCAAAAATAGCTTCCGGCGTGGCAACAACCTGTACATCCGGATAATCTGCATGCACTTTGGCAGCATCACTGCTCGCGACTTTGGCCAGTTCCATATTGGCATTATTGACAATAAACGGCGCATGGAATGTTTTTCCGGCAAAACCGTATCCGATCAGGCCCACTTTCAGTATTTTCGTCATCACTCCCTCCGGGGGATTGTCATGTTAACGGATAAAAACATGCTTTCAGAATCTGTCATCCTTCTGAAAAGTACCACTAACTGATTCCGTGACGCAAATACTGTGCCCGGTTTTCGTCAGTTTTGCCGCTTTTTCATTCTGATACACACAGTTATCCGTGCTTTCACACAATCCCGATAACCCCGGATGCCCGGGGATTGCTATTATTCACCCCGCTTACCGGGGATCCCGGTTTTTTATGTGCTTTATTTGACTGTTTTTAAAGACTCGCTTTGGGCATTGTAATGGCTGACTACTTATTACTTTTTGTCGGGACGGTGCTGGTTAACAACTTCGTACTCGTCAAATTCTTAGGATTATGCCCCTTTATGGGGGTCTCCAAAAAGCTGGAAACCGCGATAGGCATGGGGTTTGCCACCACGTTTGTGATGACACTCGCTTCCGTCTGCTCGTGGCTGATGGACACCTTTATCCTGATCCCGCTGGATATTCTCTATCTGCGCACACTGAGCTTTATCCTGGTGATCGCCGTGGTGGTGCAGTTCACCGAAATGGTGGTACGTAAAACCAGCCCGGCACTCTACCGGCTGCTCGGGATCTTCCTGCCGCTGATCACCACCAACTGTGCGGTTCTCGGCGTGGCGCTGCTGAATATCAATCTGTCGCATAATTTCCTGCAATCCGCCGTTTACGGCTTTGGTGCGGCAGCCGGTTTCTCCCTGGTGATGGTGCTGTTTGCCGCTATCCGTGAGCGGCTGGCAACGGCAGATGTGCCCGCGCCTTTCCGCGGGGCGTCTGTCGGGCTGGTCACTGCCGGTCTGATGTCTCTGGCCTTTATGGGCTTCAGTGGTCTGGTGAAATTCTGATGACAATGATTTGGATTGCCGTTGCCGTACTCAGCCTGCTGGGTCTGGCATTCGGTCTGATACTGGGTTACGCCTCCCGCCGGTTTAAAGTGGAGGAAGATCCCATTGTGGATAAAATTGATGACATTCTGCCGCAGAGTCAGTGCGGGCAGTGTGGTTTTCCGGGCTGCCGCCCGTATGCGGAATCGGTTGCCAATGGCGGCGCAATAAACCGCTGTGCCCCCGGCGGCGAACAGGTGATGCTGAAACTGGCGGATATGCTGGGTGTGGATCCGCAACCGCTCGACGGTGACGAATCCGTACTCAACCCGGTGCGCAAAGTGGCCTTTATTCACGAAGACCAGTGCATCGGCTGCACCAAATGTATTCAGGCGTGTCCGGTGGATGCGATTATCGGTGCCACCCGCGCCATGCACACCGTGGTTGAAGATCTCTGTACCGGGTGTGACCTGTGTGTCGCCCCCTGCCCGACAGATTGCATTGAGATGATCCCGGTCGCCGTCACCCCGCGTAACTGGAAGTGGGATTTAAACACCATTCCGGTCAGAAATATTCCGGCGGATACCCGCAGTACTCCTGTCAAACCTGTTCAGATTGAGGCGTCGTAAGTTTTATGTTCAATTTGCTCAATTTTCTGAAAAAAGACCGGGTATGGGATTTTGACGGCGGCATTCATCCGCCGGAAATGAAATTACAGTCCAGCCGGACACCGATGCGGGTATGCCCGGTACCGGACGAACTGATTATTCCGTTGCAGCAACATATCGGCAACGAAGGTGATGTACTGGTCAGCCCCGGCGACCATGTTCTGAAAGGTCAGCCGCTGACACGCGGAACCGGCCGCAGCCTGCCGGTGCATGCCTCATCATCCGGCACCGTGACCGCTGTGGAGCCTTGTGTGACCGCGCATCCGTCCGGGCTGACCGCGCCGTGTGTCCGCATCCGGACTGACGGGCTGGATACCCCGTATCCGGCAGAAAAAACCACGGATTTCACTGCTCTCGCCAAAACGGAACTCACTGACCGTATTCATCAGGCCGGAATTGCCGGTCTCGGCGGCGCGGGCTTTCCGACCGCAAATAAACTGAAAGGCGGTGGTGATCTTATCCGCACCCTGATTATCAATGCGGCGGAGTGTGAGCCTTATATCACGGCGGATGACCGTCTGATGCAGGAGCATGCCGGGGAAATTCTCACCGGTATCCGTATTCTGATGCACCTTCTGGAACCGGAACAGGTGCTTATCGGTATTGAAGACAATAAACCGGAGGCGATCGCCGCACTGCGCGAGGTTACTGCCGGTGAAAAACAGATTTTCGTGCGGGTGATCCCGACTAAATACCCGTCCGGCGGTGCCAAACAGCTGACCAAAATCCTCACCGGCCGCGAAGTGCCGTCCGGCGGACGTTCCTCTGATATCGGCGTACTGATGCAGAACGTCGGAACGGTGGTTGCCATCAAACGCGCCATTACCGACGGCGAACCGCTGATCCGGCGCGTGGTAACCGTGACCGGCGAAGCGGTCGGATCACCGAGCAACTTCTGGACACGACTCGGTACACCGGTCCGTTTCCTGCTGCAACAGGCTGATTTCCATCCGCAGCATGAACAAATGGTCGTGATGGGTGGCCCGCTGATGGGCTTTACCCTGCCGGATCTGGATGTGCCGGTGGTGAAAATCTGTAACTGCATTCTGGCACCGACCACAAATGAGATGGAGCCTGCTGCGCCGGAAGAAGCCTGCATTCGTTGCAGTCACTGTGCGGATGCCTGTCCGGCCGGATTGCTGCCGCAGCAGCTCTACTGGTTCAGTAAAGGTAACGAACACGAAAAAGCAGAGCAACACCATCTGTTTGACTGCATCGAATGCGGTGCCTGTGCCTGGGTCTGCCCGAGCAACATCCCGCTGGTGCAGTATTACCGTCAGGAAAAAGCACAGGTTATTGAGATCCGCGAAGAAGCCCAACGCGCTGCCGATGCCAAAATCCGCTTTGAAGCCAAACAGGCACGAATGGCACGGGAAAAAGAAGCCCGCGAAGCCCGTCATAAAAATGCGGCTGTTCAGGTGGATGAAAAAGACAGTGCCGCTATCAATGCCGCCCTTGCCCGTGTGAAAGCCAAGGACAGTAATGCAGGGATGACGGTTTCTGTTAATCCCTCCGTCTTACCGGATAACAGCGCCGTAATTGCTGCCCGTGAAGCCCGTAAAGCACAGGCACGCGCACGTCAGGCAGAGAAAGCGGCTCTCGCGGCTGACGCCACACAACCGGCAACAGAGACAGATACCGATCCGCGTAAAGCCGCAGTGGCTGCCGCCCTTGCCCGTGCCAAAGCGAAAAAAGCCGCGCAGGCTGCCGAAGCACCGGCGGAAGCTGCACAACCGGCAACAGAAACAGAAACGGATCCGCGCAAAGCCGCTGTTGCTGCTGCGATAGCCCGTGCCAAAGCGAAGAAAGCCGCTCAGGCTGCCGAAGCACCGGCGGAAGCTGCACAACCGGCTGCAGAGACAGAAACGGATCCGCGTAAAGCGGCTGTTGCTGCTGCGATAGCCCGTGCCAAAGCGAAGAAAGCCGCGCAGGCTGCCGAAGCACCGGCGGAAGTTGCACAACCGGCAACAGAAACAGAAACGGATCCGCGCAAAGCGGCTGTCGCTGCCGCGATAGCCCGTGCCAAAGCGAAGAAAGCCGCGCAGGCTGCCGAAGCACCGGCGGAAGTTGCACAACCGGCAGCGGAATCAGAAACGGATCCGCGCAAAGCCGCTGTCGCTGCTGCTATTGCCCGCGCCAAAGCGAAAAAAGCCGCGCAAGCTGCCGAAGTACCGGCGGAAGTTGCACAACCGGCAACAGAAACAGAAACGGATCCGCGCAAAGCCGCTGTCGCTGCTGCTATTGCCCGCGCCAAAGCGAAGAAAGCCGCTCAGGCTGCTGCACAACATTCTGAAGAAACCACTGATTAATGAAGCGAAATAAGCATGAAATTTAGGCCCGTTTCCTCAAACGCCCCGCACCGGCTGAAAATTGCGGGATCACCGTTTACGCATAACCGCGACAACACATCCGCCATCATGCTGTGGGTGGTGATTGCTATGATCCCGGGAGTTGCCGCTCAACTCTGGTTTTTCGGCACCGGTACCCTGTTTCAGATTCTGATTGCGGTTGTGACTGCGCTGGTCACTGAGAGTATTGCTATCCGGCTGCGCAATCAGCCGGTGATGCCGTATCTGAAGGATAACTCCGCGCTGGTCACGGCGGTGCTGCTGGCTGTCAGTATTCCGCCGCTGGCACCGTGGTGGATCATTGTTATCGGTACATTCTTTGCCGTGATTATTGCCAAACATATATATGGCGGCCTCGGGCAAAACCCGTTTAACCCGGCAATGGTCGGTTATGTGGTGCTGCTGATCTCCTTCCCGGTACAGATGACCAGCTGGCTGCCGCCGGAGAGTCTGCAAATCACCCCGGTTTCACTCAGTGACAGTCTGCATGTGATTTTCACCGGGTTATCTGATGGCGGCTTAACACTTGAGCAGTTACGTGCCGGCGCGGATGGCATGAGCCAGGCGACCCCGCTCGACAGCTTCAAAACCGGCCTGCTGACCCGCGACATGTCAGAGATCCTGATACAGCCTGTTTTACAGGGCTCTGTCGCCGGTATTGGCTGGCAGTGGGTGAATATCGGTTACCTGATTGGTGGCTGCATTCTGCTCAACCGCAAAGTGATTGCCTGGCAGATCCCGGTTGCCATACTGGGAACACTCGCGGTACTGTCCGCCATCGGCTATCTGATTGATCCATCACATTTCACCACCCCGGTTATTCAGCTGTTTTCCGGGGCCACCATGCTCGGGGCATTTTTTATCGCCACCGACCCGGTCACCGCCTCCACCACGCCGCGCGGCCGCCTGATATACGGGATGCTGATCGGACTGCTGCTGTGGATTATCCGTGTTTACGGCGGTTATCCGGATGCAGTGGCATTTGCCGTTCTGCTGGCCAATATCACCGTACCGCTGATCGATACCTACACACAACCGCGTGTTTACGGGCACAAACGGGGGAACAAATGATCGCAACATTACGCCGTTACGGGGTGATCCTAGCGCTGTTTGCCGCCGGTACCACCGGGCTGAGCGGTTTTGTCTATACTCTGACAAAACCGGAAATTGATAAGCAGGCCGCCGCACAGCAAAAGGCGCTGTTTGCCGAAATCCTGCCGGAATCGGTTTATAATAATGATGTGATTGCAGAGTGCTATCTGGTCACCGATCCGGCACTGGGCAATGCGCTACCGCACCGCCTGTATATTGCCCGCAAAGACGGCACACCGGTCGCCGCTGTGCTGGAATCCACCGCACCGGATGGCTATTCCGGCAATATTCAGCTGCTGGTTGCCGCTGATTTTAACCGCACCGTGCTCGGCTCCCGTGTCACCGAACACAAAGAGACACCGGGGCTGGGTGATAAAATTGATACCCGGATTTCAGACTGGATCATGTCACTGAGCGGTAAACAGATTGAATCCGCCAATGACCCGCACTGGGCAGTGAAAAAAGACGGCGGGGATTTTGATCAGTTCACCGGTGCTACCATCACGCCGCGTGCAGTCGTCAATGCTGTCCGCGCAACAGCGGATTATATGCAGACACTGCCGCCACTGCTGAACAATTTACCTCAATGCGGAGCAGAATAATGAGTCAGATTAAAGAATTATTCGCCGACGGATTATGGAAGAACAACTCCGCCCTCGTCCAGGTACTGGGGCTGTGTCCGCTGCTGGCGGTTTCCTCTACTGTTACCAACGCACTGGGGCTGGGGCTGGCCACCACGCTGGTGCTGATTTGCACTAACGTGGCGGTTTCCGCGCTGCGCCGCTGGATCCCGTCAGAAATCCGCATTCCTATCTATGTGATGCTGATTGCCTCTGTGGTGACCGCAGTGCAGCTGCTGATCAACGCCTATGCTTTCGGCTTATATCAGTCGCTCGGTATATTCATCCCGCTGATTGTGACCAACTGTATTGTTATTGGCCGTGCCGAAGCCTTTGCTGCCAAAAATGCCGTTTATCCTTCTGCGATTGACGGCCTGGCAATGGGGCTTGGTGCCACCGCCGCGCTGTTTGTGCTCGGTGCCATGCGCGAAATCCTCGGCAACGGCACCCTGTTTGACGGTGCGGATCTGCTGCTCGGTGACTGGGCAAAAATACTGCGTATCGATGTGCTGCACCTTGATACCCCGTTCCTGCTGGCGATGCTGCCGCCGGGGGCCTTTATCGGGCTGGGCTTAATGCTGGCGGGTAAGTATCTGATTGATGAGAAAATGAAAAAGCGCAAAAATGCGCCTGCCGCTCCGCAATATGAAACAGAAAAAGGATGCGGAAGCCATCTGGTCAAATAACTGTATCATTAAGCAGATTCCTTTCCCGGAATCTGCTTTTATCATGAATGAGCCAATGTCGTTATGAATAAAGAAAAACGTATTGAAATCCTGACCCGCCTGCGGGACAACAACCCGCAACCCACCACCGAACTGCTGTTTGATTCTCCGTTTGAATTACTGATCTCCGTCTTATTATCCGCCCAGGCAACGGATGTCAGTGTCAATAAAGCCACCCGACCGCTGTATGCTGTTGCCAATACGCCGCAGGCTATCCTGGATTTGGGTGTGGACGGCGTGAAATCCTATATTAAAACCATCGGATTATTTAATACCAAAGCAGAAAATGTGATCAAAACCTGCCGGATGCTGGTTGAGCTGCACAACGGCGAGGTGCCGGAAGACAGAGCCGCACTTGAGGCACTGCCCGGTGTGGGGCGGAAAACCGCCAATGTGGTACTCAATACTGCGTTCGGCTGGCCGACTATCGCTGTTGATACCCATATTTTTCGTGTCTGTAACCGCACAAAATTTGCCCCCGGTAAAAACGTGGATGAAGTGGAACAAAAATTATTGCGGGTTGTTCCGGCAGAATTTAAAGTTGACTGCCACCACTGGTTTATACTGCACGGGCGTTACACCTGTGTTGCCCGCAAGCCCCGCTGCGGTTCATGCATCATTGAGGATTTGTGTGAATTCAGCGAAAAAGTGTATCCGGAAGATTAATCTGCTGCGCTTTAAACAGAAATTGTCCTCTGTGCTTGCGGGCAGCGTAAATTCGCGTAAAAATAACCTTAAATTCGCTCACCCAACCAGTACGGGAACCTATGTTTCAAGATAACCCGCTGTTAGCTCAGCTAAAACAACAGCTCCACGATAAAACACTGCGTGTCGAAGGGATCGTAAAAAGTACCGATAAAGGCTACGGTTTCCTGGAAGTTGACGGACAAAAATCCTATTTTATTCCGCCGCCGCAGATGAAAAAAGTCATGCACGGCGACCGCATCACAGCGGCTATTCACACGGTGAATAATAAAGATGTGGCAGAGCCGGAAGCTCTGGTCACCCCATTTCTGGACAGATTTGTCGGCCGTGTGCAGCGCAAAGCAAATGATGACCGTCTCTGGATCATTCCTGATCATCCGCTGTTAAAAGACGCCATTCCCTGCCGTCCGGCAAAGGGCGTTGATCATGAGTTTCGTCAGGGTGACTGGGCGGTTGCGGAAATGCGCCGCCATCCTCTGAAGGGTGATCGCAGCTTCCACGCGGAAATTACCGGGTTTATCACTGATGCCGATGACCATTATGCACCATGGTGGGTCACGCTGACCCGTCACCAGCACGCTCTGAAAGAACCTGAGCCGGTTGAGGTAACGATGGCGGATGATGATCTGCCGCGCACTGACCTGACACATCTGGATTTTGTCACTATCGACAGTGCATCCACCGAAGATATGGATGATGCACTCTACATCACTACCGGTGATAACAATCAGCTTCAGCTGACCATTGCGATTGCTGACCCGACCAGCTACATCCCGGCCGGCAGCGAGCTGGACGCTATTGCCCATAAACGGGCATTTACCAACTATCTGCCGGGCTTTAATATCCCGATGCTGCCGCGTAACCTGTCTGATGACCTGTGTTCGCTGCATCCGCATGTGCGCCGTCCGGCGCTGGTGTGTCAGGTGTCTGTTAATGAAGATGGCTCTCTGGCGGATGATGCCGTGTTCTTCGCTGCCTGGGTTGAATCCAAAGCCAAGCTGGCTTATGACGATGTTTCCGATCTGCTGGAAGGGGTGGCTGACCGCGTAACAACGGATGAAACGATCCGCCGTCAGATTTCCCTGTTGCAGGATATGTATCAGCGCCGCCATCACTGGCGTGAAACTCATGCGCTGGTCTTTAAAGATCGTCCTGATTACCGTTTTATCCTTGATGAAAACGGCGTAGTGACAGATATCGTGGCGGAACAGCGCCGCAGTGCCAACCGCATTGTGGAAGAAGCGATGATCACCGCCAATATCTGTGCCGCGCAGGTTCTGGATAAAAAACTCGGCTTTGGTGTTTATAACGTGCACACCGGGCTGGATCCGCTGACCATCAGTCAGGCCGTTGCCCTTCTCGCCGAAAACGGTATTCACTTCAGTGCGGAAGAATTACTGACTCTCGACGGTTTCTGCCGTCTGCGCCGGGAGCTGGATAACCAGCCAACGCAGTTCCTCGACAGCCGTATCCGCCGCTTCCAGACCTTTGCCGAAGTCCGCATGGAAAAAGGCCCGCACTTTGGCCTGGGACTGGATGGTTATGCGACCTGGACATCCCCTATCCGTAAATACAGTGATATTGTTAATCACCGTCTGCTGAAAGCTATTATCGCCGGTCAGTCTGCGGAAAAACCGGCTGAAGCCCTGGCCGAGCACCTGGCAGAGCGCCGCCGTGCCAACCGCATGGCAGAGCGTGATGTCGGTGACTGGTTATATGCCCGTTATCTGCAACCGTATGCCGGTACAGATACCGCGTTCCCGGCGGAGATCATTGATATCACCCGTGGAGGTGTCCGTGTCCGCCTGACAGATAACGGTGCCGTTGCCTTTATCCCGGGCACCTTTATTCATCCCGTCAAAGATGAACTCCAGTGCAGCCAGGAAACCGGCTCAGTACTGATTAAAGGCGAAGTCCGTTACCGCCTCAATGACATCATTCCGGTGAAAGTTGAGGAAGTGAAGATGGAAACCCGCAGTATTCTGGCACGCCCGCTCTGATCCGGTACCGGAATCCCTGACCGATAAAAACCGCCGTTTTGTATTAACGGCGGTTTTTTTATACGCTTCACTCATAACCCGCCGTTGTTTTTATCATTAATCTGCTTCATTCACGTATTCAGCAGAATTTAAATTTTATTTAAATCATATGGATAGAAATTAATAACATGGTTGTTATAGTGACAGTACAGAATAACAGGCGGGAAAATAAGATGAAGAAAACAGTAGTGGTATTGCTCATAGCCGGTGGCTTGCTGGCACTCAGCGGCTGTAAAAACCTGTCAGAACAGGAAAAGGATACTGCGATTGGTGCTGAGTTAGGCGCGATCAGCGGTGCGATCCTGACGGACGGTTCCGGTTTGGGGACGGTCGGTGGTGCCGCTGTCGGCGGGATTATCGGCAACGAGGCAGGAAAGTAACACAGGCGTCCGCAACGGACGCCTTATCATGATATCAGCCGCCCGCCAGTTTGACGTTAAAACCTTTCTCTTCCAGCAGTTGCTTCAGCAGATCGCGCTTATCGCCCTGAATTTCAATAACACCGTCTTTCAGCGCACCACCGCAACCGCAGCGTTTTTTCAGATCTGCCGCCAGTTTGCTCAGCGCCGTATCATCCAAATCAATACCGGTGATCAGACACACGCCCTTACCTTTCCGGCCGCTGGTCTGGCGCTGAATGCGGACAATGCCGTCGCCTTTCGGGCGCGCCGCTTTGACTTCCGGCTCATCAATACGGCCGGTGTCTGTGGAATAAACCAGTCGTGAATTATTGTCCATCTTATAACACTCCCACTGAAGCATTAATGGCCTGCAAAGCCGCCTGCGGGTCATCACTGCGGGTAATGGGCCGCCCGATAACCATATAATCCACCCCGGCGCTGATCGCCTGCGGTGGTGTCATGATACGGCGCTGATCACCGGCATCACTGCCTTCAGGACGGATACCCGGTGTAACCAGTTTAAATTCCCGGCCCAGCGTTTCTTTCATCAGTTTTGCTTCGTGTGCAGAACACACCACACCATCCAGCCCGCAGTTCTGCGTTAATTTTGCCAGACGCAGCGCGTGCTCTGCCGGTGTGGCATCAATACCGGTTCCGGCCAGGTCGGGCTGCTCCATGCTGGTCAGAACGGTTACCGCAATCAGCAGTGGTGCATCGTTGCCGTACGGCAGCAGGATCTCTTTTGCTGCCGCCATCATCCGCTCACCGCCTGCCGCATGGACATTAACCATCCACACACCCAGCTCAGCTGCTGCCCGTACCGCATGCGCCGCGGTATTCGGAATATCATGAAATTTCAGGTCAAGAAAGACCTCAAACCCGCGCTGCTGCAATGCCCGGACACATTCCGGCCCGCAGAAGGTAAACAGCTCTTTACCGACTTTCAGACGGCACTGTGCCGGATCAATACGGTCAGCGAAAGCCAGCGCATCGTCCGGGTTGTCGTAATCGAGCGCAACAATAACAGGCGATGCGATATCTGCACGACCTGTATGCGAAGGAAGAGATGTCATGAATGAATTACCTGTGGTTGGTGAGTTTATTCGGGTAAATAATTACGGGTGAATGTGACGTTGTCACTGTCCGTCCAGCCCTCTGATAGGCTTGATCGTATCCCATGACCGGCAGGACGGGCAGTGCCAGTACAGGGCGTGTGATGTAAATCCGCATTTGCCGCAGCGGTAATCCGGTTTGGTCCGGATTTGTTCGCCGACCATGTTACGCAGCAGACCGAGGCTCTCTTTGGCACGCCCTTCCTCCGCCTCTGACAGATAATATTCCATCAGGCGGCAGAACAGACGCATGGTCGGATGGCGTTGCAACTGCCGGTTGACATAAGTGATCGCCATCTCCGGCCCTTCCTGCTGTTCAATAATATCCGCAAGATAGAGTTCGGCAATCGCACCTATATTTTCATCCGAACAAAGCAGCAGGTACTCTGCCCATTCCGCCGGCTGATCAAGGTGAGTGTAACAGGTTTCCAGCATCGGCAGTGTTTCACTGACCATTTCTTTATCCTGTTCAAACACCCGCTTGAGCACAGTGACAGCCTTGCTGTATTCCGCCCGTTCAATATGAATGCGCCCCTGCATAATCGACACGCGGGCACAGTTTTTATCCGCCCCGGCAGCTTTGGCGAGATACGCAAATGCCCCGTCCGTGTTATCACTGCCCAGCGCCTGTAATGCCAGTTCACAATAGAAATTAGCGATATTCTCCCGCTGCCCGGCGTCGCCGTGTTTCAGCAGTTTTTCGCCGATATCAATCGCTTTGCTCCAGTCGCTGGTAGACTGATAAATCGATAACAGCGACTGAAGCGCACTTTGTCTGAAATCCGCCTCATCAATCAGCTGTAAAAACAGGGCTTCCGCCCGGTCATAAACCCCGGCGGCCACATAATCGCGGCCCAGCTGTTGTGTGGCGAGGAGACGTTGTTCATAGGAGAGAGAGGCACTTTCCATCAACGACTGATGGATGCGGATGGCGCGTTCCACTTCACCGCGCGAACGGAACAGATTGCCGAGTGTCAGGTGAGCTTCAAACGCAGAACTGTCTTCTTTCAGCATGTCAAGGAACAAATCAACCGCTTTATCCTGCTGATCGGAAAGCAAAAAGTTTACGCCTGCCACATAGTCACGTGACAGGCGGTCAGCATGTTGTTGTTGATTCTGCTGCGCGCTGCGCCGCCCCATATACCAGCCGTATGCGGCAGCAATGGGCAACAGAAGAAACAACAGCTCAAGCATAATGCTTATTCCTTAGTGGTGTCCCGCAGCACAACCGAACCGGAAGACTGCACCGTCTGGTCAGCTTCCAGACGTTTGATCCGGTGCCGTGCATGTGCCAGCGACAACCGCAGACGTAAATAAAACAGACCGCAGACAATCCAGCCCAGCACAAAACCGAGACCGAACAGTACGGCCAGCAAGGTGGATACAGAATACTGTCCCTGCGCAATCAGATAATTAAATGTGACTACCTGATCGTTATTTGCGCCCAGTGTCACCGAAATGATGAAAACCACCAGTACAAGGATAAAAATCAGAAAATATTTCACCGGCGTTCCTATTATCAG
Source organism: Morganella sp. GD04133 (assembly GCF_029835375.1). NCBI lineage: Bacteria > Pseudomonadati > Pseudomonadota > Gammaproteobacteria > Enterobacterales > Morganellaceae > Morganella > Morganella sp. GD04133. The sequence continues at coordinate 15,787 of NZ_JAODZS010000050.1, forward strand.
GCTTGCATTTCACGCCTGCTTCTTGCAGACGCACTAATCCCTTAAGTTACCATTTCCCCCGGGGGGAATAAAAGTAATTTGTTGTGTTCCCGAGTTTTTTCCGCTTTTCTGCCGGTATCCGCACAGAATAACGGTAACACGTTTTATACACCCTATAATAACATGATTTCAGGCCTGTGGTGGCAGCTGCACGCCATTTTCACGTTGTTTACTGAGCCAGATGAAAAACAGCCCTGCCAGGATCACATTAATCATCACCGACATCATGATATCAGACGGCCAGTGCATCCCCAGCGCCAGACGACTGTATTCCGTCAGGATCCCCCACAGAAGAATCACACCGGCCAGCCCGCGGCGGCCCTGTGCCGTGAAAAACACAAAGAGTATCAGCGCCCACGCACTGGCAAACAGTGCATGACCGGACGGAAATGCATAGCCGGTTTCGCTCTTCCAGTGCTTCAGGAGCCAGCCGGGCACCTGATAATGATTTTTCACGGTATTATTCAGCAGTTGTGCCCGCGCTTTCCGGGAAAGGTCATAAAATTCGTTTTCTGACACACTATTTTGCTGTGCCAGCCAGACCACATACGGGCGCGGCTCTTTAATCGTGTTTTTCATCGCTACTTTGATGCCCTGTCCCGCAGCCACCACCACCAGGATCAGTGCTGCCGCACGCAGTGCCTGTTTTCTGCTGCCGCGAAACAAACGGACAAACAGGATACAAAAAATGAGTGATACGATAATCGCCAGCGGATACGCCGCCGTGTCAGTCAGATACCGCAGGCCGCGCAGCAGGTCATCATCACCTGATGGCTGCCAGCGCCAGCCGGTGAGCAATGTTACCAGCGGTACCAGCATCAGCAATATGACACCGGCAATAAAAGGTTTTGTCAGGTTTTTCATCCGGGTTGAATTATTCCGTTAAAAATAAATATTATTTTTGTCAAACTGATGTACTACTATGGTCATGTTCAGTTATTTGACCCGGAAAGGGAATGTCAGTTTCATTTCCCGGGCAACGCAGATAATAACATCGCCAATACGATTATGTGCGTTTAAATAAAGATATTTATATCAATGAGTTAATAAATCATGAATAAAGAGTTGCAGTTAAAACGTGTCGCACAGGCAAAATTACCTACCCCGTTCGGGGAATTTTTGATGGTCGGATTTGAAGAAATTGCCACGGGTCACGATCACGTGGCACTGGTGTTCGGTGATATCAGCGGTGATGAACCGGTGTTATCCCGGGTCCATTCGGAATGTTTAACCGGTGACGCGCTGTTCAGCCTGCGCTGCGACTGTGGTTTTCAGCTGGAAGCTGCCTTAAAACAGATCTCGGAAGAAGGCCGTGGTGTATTGCTGTATCACCGTCAGGAAGGCCGTAATATTGGCCTGCTGAATAAAATCCGTGCCTATGCATTACAGGATACCGGACTGGATACCGTTGAAGCCAACCAGAAGCTGGGGTTCGCTCCGGATGAGCGTGATTTCACGCTGTGCGCTGATATGTACAAACTGCTGGATGTACACGCTATCCGCCTGCTGACCAATAACCCGGAAAAAGTCGAGATTCTGACTCAGGCCGGGATCAACATTACTGAACGTGTGCCGCTGATTGTCGGCCGTAATCCGGCTAATGCCCACTATCTGGATACCAAAGCGGAGAAAATGGGTCACATGCTGTGCCAGTCTCCGGGCTGTAATCACTGATCCACCTGCAAAAACAGAAAAGCGCGGCAAAAATACCGCGCTTTGTTTTCACCCGTCTGAACAGGTTACGCCAGCATCTGCCGGATCACATAACAGAGGATGCCGCCGTGACGGTAATATTCCAGCTCCGTCTGTGTGTCGATACGGCACAAGGCATTCAGCTCTGTCACCCGTCCGTCCGCATGCGTAATTTTCACCGGCACAATCTGTTTTGGTGTGATGCTGTTCAGGCCGCCGACATCAATCAGCTCATCCCCGGTCAGCCCCAGTGTACGGCGATCCGTTCCCACCGGAAACTCCAGCGGTAATATACCCATACCAATCAGGTTAGAACGGTGAATACGTTCGTAGGATTCCGTCAGCACCACTCTCACACCCAGCAGATTGGTGCCTTTTGCTGCCCAGTCACGACTGGATCCGGAACCGTACTCTTTCCCGGCTATCACCACCAGGGGTGTCTCTGATTCCTGATAACGCATCGCAGCATCAAAGATAGCCAGTGTTTCCCCGGATGGAATATGGCGGGTAAATCCGCCTTCCGTACCCGGCACCATTTCATTGCGGATACGGATATTGGCAAACGTCCCGCGCACCATCACTTCATGGTTGCCGCGCCGTGAGCCGTAGGAGTTAAAATCCGCCGGTTTCACGCCGTGTGCCTGTAAATAACGCCCTGCCGGGCTGTCGGCTTTGATGTTCCCCGCCGGGGAGATATGGTCAGTAGTGACAGAATCACCGAGGATCGCCAGAATCCGCGCCTGTTTCACATCGTTTACTGGTGCCGGGGAAACCGGCATGCCTTCAAAATACGGCGGATGGCGGATATAGGTGGAATCCGGCTGCCACTGGTAAGTCGGTGTATTTTCCACCGGCAGTGACTGCCACTGCTCATCCCCGTCAAACACTGCCGAGTACTCTTTGCGGAACATCTCCGTTTTCACTTTTTCCACCGCAGCGGCAATCGCGGCATTATCCGGCCAGATATCTTTTAATAACACCGGCTTGCCCTGTTTATCATAACCCAGCGGATCGGTTTCCAGATTACAGTGCAGATTGCCGGCCAGTGCATAAGCGACCACCAGCGGCGGAGAGGCCAGCCAGTTGGTTTTCACCAGCGGATGGATACGCCCTTCAAAGTTACGGTTACCGGACAGCACGGCACCGACCGTCAGGTCATTCTCTTTAATGGCCGTTTCGATTTCCGCATCCAGCGGCCCTGAGTTACCGATACAGGTAGTACAACCATAACCGACAAGATTAAATCCCAGCTGATCCAGATACGGCGTGAATCCGGCGGCATGCAGGTAATCTGTCACCACTTTCGAACCGGGCGCCAGAGAGGTTTTCACCCACGGCTTGCGGATCAGACCTTTTTCAACCGCATTTTTGGCCAGCAAACCGGCCGTCATCAGCACACCGGGGTTAGAGGTGTTAGTACAGGATGTAATGGCGGCAATCACCACAGCACCGTCCTCAAGGGTGAAATCGTCACCATGCTGAGAGACAGGTACTTTCACCGCCGGGGATTTTTTATTCAGTTCCAGATCAACTGCCGCCTGAAATGCGCCCGGCACCTGCGCCAGCACCACCCTGTCCTGAGGACGTTTCGGCCCGGCCAGGCTGGTTTGCACATCCGCCAGATCCAGCGCCAGTCCGGAAGTAAAGCGCGGTTCATCCCCCTCGTGACGCCACAATCCCTGCTCCTTGCAGTACGCTTCCACCAGCGCGATTTCGTCATCACTGCGCCCGGTCAGACGCATATAACTGAGTGTGACCTCATCTGCCGGGAAGAAACCACAGGTTGCACCGTACTCCGGTGCCATATTGGCAATCGTGGCACGGTCAGCCAGCGGCAACTGCGCCAGGCCGTCACCCCAGAACTCGACAAATTTGCCCACCACGCCGTGTTTGCGCAGCATTTGAGTCACCGTCAGTACCAGATCCGTGGCGGTGATCCCCTCACGTAAACGGCCGGTGAGTTTAAACCCGACCACATCCGGGATCAGCATCGACACCGGCTGTCCGAGCATCGCGGCTTCCGCTTCAATACCGCCCACGCCCCAGCCCAGCACGCCGAGGCCGTTAATCATGGTGGTATGGGAATCCGTCCCGACCAGGGTATCCGGATAGGCATAGGTTTTACCGTCACGGGTTTCATACCAGACGGATTTCCCGAGGTACTCAAGATTGACCTGGTGGCAGATCCCCGTTCCCGGCGGCACCACCCGGAAGCGGTCAAAGGCCTGTTGCCCCCAGCGCAGAAAGCGGTAACGTTCGTTATTACGTGACATTTCAATCGCCACGTTATCGGCAAAAGCCTGCTCACTGGCATATTCATCCACCATCACCGAATGGTCGATAACCAGATCGACCGGTGACAGCGGATTGACCTTGTTTTCTTCGCCGCCCAGAACGCGGATAGCCTGACGCATCGCCGCCAGATCCACCACCGCCGGGACACCGGTAAAATCCTGCATCAGCACACGGGCAGGCCGGAAGGCAATTTCATGATCAGCGGTGCCGGTTTTCTGCCAGTTAATCAGTGCCTGTAAATCACGCACCTGCACACTGTCGCCGTCGAGATTTCGCAACAGGTTTTCAGCCAGCACTTTCAGGGATTTGGGAAGTTTATCAAGATTGCCGAGCTGTTCCGCCAGGCGGGAGAGATGATAGATATGGTAGTGTTTTCCGCCCGCTGTCAGCAGGGTCTCACATTGTTGCTTTAAGGTTAACGACATAACGCCTCCACACAGTGTGTCCGGGTTAAACAGGTATCTTCCTTATTATTTTCACTATAAAGATACCATATTCCCGTCATCTTTGCGGGGGCAGCCACACAATTTGTTAACTCAATGTAACAAAAACTAACCATTTTTCCGGATACTGTATCCGGAATATACTCGGTTCCCGGCAATGTAATATCCGCTTTCTTTTGTCGCCGGCAGCTAAAATTTTGTGACACTTATTTTCTTGTGCCATTGTTGCTTTACTCTACAATCTGCCTTTAATTTAAGGATATCGCTCATGAAAAAAATAGGATTATTAATTTCACTTCTTATATTATCTGCCCCGGCGCTTGCTGAATGTGATTTCAAAAAAGCGGCCCGTAACAAAATGCTTGATCAAAAAATCGGAATTTCGGGTAGCTGTGACACGAAAAAAGCCGTTAAAACTCAGACAACACATCAAATCGATGATGCACTGAATATCGATTCAAAAAAAATCAAAAATGACAGTCTGGAAAAAAAAGAGACTATTGAGAAAAAAGCCAATACAACCAAAAAGGTGATCAGCATTGTAAAATGACACTTAAGCAGAGTAACCAGCTTATTATATTACCGGCACAGGCTCCGGTAATATAAAGAAGCCACCTGACGGGTGGCCTGACTATTATCATTTACCTGTTTTCAGCGCCTGCCGGAGCGGATAACCCCCATTCAGACAATCGGCAGCCGAATGTCTTTAAACATGGCTTCGATGTCGTCATTATTGCGCAGCGCAATGGCTTTATCCACCACATCCCGCGTCAGATGCGGTGCGAAACGCCACATAAAATCATACATATAGGTTCTCAGGAAACTGCCGCGCCGGAATCCGATCTTTGTGGTGCTGTAGCTGAATTTATCCCGCATATCGATACTGACAAGATCTTTATCCGTTTCCGGGTCAACCGCCATACTGGCAATAATCCCGATCCCGAGTCCGAGGCGGACATAGGTCTTAATCACATCCGCATCGGTTGCGGTAAAGACCACTTTCGGCTTCAGCCCCTGCTTTTCAAAGGTACTGTCCAGCTCGGAGCGACCGGTGAAACCGTGGGTATAGGTAACAATCTCATATTCTGCAATATCGGCAATAGTCAGGTCACGCCGCTGCGCCAGCGGATGATCACGGCGGACCACAACAGCCCGGTTCCACTGATAGCACGGCAGCATAATCAAATCGTTATACAGATGCAGGGCTTCTGTCGCGATAGCAAAATCGCTATTACCTTTGCAGACATCCTCGGCTATCTGTGTCGGGGTGCCCTGATGCATATGCAGGGAAACGTGCGGGTAACGCTCAATAAAGCCTTTAATCACCGGCGGCAGTGCGTAACGTGCCTGGGTATGTGTTGTGGCAATACTCAGGGTGCCCTGCTCCGGATAGGTGTGCTCACTGGCGACGGCTTTGATGGCATCAATTTTGGCCAGCACTTCGCGGGAGATACGAATAACGGATTCCCCGGCCGGTGTCACATGGGTCAGATGTTTACCGCTGCGGGCAAAAATCTGCATGCCCAGCTCATCTTCCAGCATCCGGATCTGCTTACTGATACCGGGCTGTGATGTGTACAACCCCTCGGCGGTTGAGGAAACATTCAGATTATGATTGACCACTTCCACAATATAGCGCAGCTGCTGTAATTTCATCCGCTTATTCCTTTCCGTGCAGGTTTGACATTGCTTACTCCTTTTTCATCTTTATTATTACAAAAAAGAATAAGTGAGCAAATTGTTATAACGTTATTCTATTCAGTGACGATATAACAAAAAATGCACCGGCACCAGTCAAAAAATAACAGTTCAATGCCCTGATACTGCCCATTTCTCAGCAAAGCGCGGAAAGTCGCGGCTATACCTTCTTAGGCTATTTTCATCAATACTTATAACTAAAAGGAATGACTACCGTTTGGATGTAAAAAAACCGGTCAGTTTACGATCCT
>NZ_JAODZS010000051.1:0-22119 GCF_029835375.1 Morganella sp. GD04133
AAAGCCGGTTTTTTTACGTTCCGAACACCGTCATTCACTGTGCTTTGCCGCGCTGATACGATGAATACAGTGCAAAAATCACCATCCCGGCAATCATCGATGCCGTAAATACCAACCCTTTAATACTGAGCATCCCGGATAACAGAATACCGGGTCCCGGGCAAATTCCCGCCAGTCCCCAGCCGAGACCAAACAGCACTGCACCGGTCAGCAGCCGTTTATCAATTTTACTGTTCACCGGTAACTCAACAGGCGTACCGCATACCGTTTTTTTGCGTTTTTTAGCCACCGTAAAGGCAACCATACTGACCACCATAGCCACCGCCATGGTGATCAGCAGTGAAGGATCCCAGTTGCCGGTGATATCCAGAAACGCCAGAATCTTCTGCGGGTTACCCATCCCGGCCACCAGCAAACCGAGGCCGAACAAAATCCCGCTGATTAATGCAGTGATAACAGGCATAATTCGTCCTTATTTCATCAGCCAGACCGTCAGAAAAGCCGTAACCATAAACACCGCCACGGCAGCAAATGATCGTTTTGATAACCGCGCCATACCACAGATACCGTGCCCGCTGGTACAGCCGTTACCCAGCCGCGTACCGAAACCAACCAGCAGACCGGCGGCGATAAGCAACGGATAACCTGCGGCGATCACGACATCCGGCTGACCGGCAAACAGAATATAAATCCACGGGGCCCCTGCCAGCCCGGCAATAAACGCTACCCGCCAGCCGCTCTGCTTTGTGAACATATTGGCGAAAATCCCGCTGATCCCGGCAATCCGCCCGTTAAACAGTAACAGCACAGCAACCGCAATGCCGATCATCAGCCCGCCCAGAGCCGCACTGACCGGCGTAAAGGCCGCGCTATCAATCACCATATTATTTTCCTTTTTTTTCAGGACAATAAAGCTGATACAGCGTGGTCAGCAATATCAGTACTTTCTCATCTGCCACGGAATAATAGATACGTTTTCCTTCACGCCGGGTATTTACCAGTCCTTCATTGCGCAACACCGTCAATTGCTGTGATAACGTCGGCTGATTGATGCCGGTCAGCTCCTCCAGTTCACTGACATTGCATTCGCCCCGGCTCAGCTGGCATAGCAGCAGCAAACGATCCGGATTTCCCAGTATTTTCAGCAGAGCAGCAACGCCTGCGGCGGCTTCCTGCATATCGGTAAGCTGTGTTGGTGTCATAAATTTATTCCTTACTACACTATGCAATTAAATATAATATTATTTTGAGATATATACAACATACTGATAACGGTTGCAGCTTTACGTCAGTCCCGCTAAGCTTCCGGCTATGAAACCGACCCGAGTTCCCACCGCATTACAACAGGCCTGCATGCAGACCCTGCGTGATTATCTGGCCCGTGCCTGCCGGGCACTGAGAACGGATTATCCGGAGCCTGAACTGAACTATCGCCAGCGCGGCACCACGGCTGGCAGCGCCTGCCTGCAAACATGGGAAATCCGTCTCAATCCGGTATTACTGACTGAAAACAGCCATGAATTCATACAGGATGTGGTCCCTCACGAGCTGGCACATCTGCTGGTTTACCGCCGTTTCGGCCGCGTGGCCCCCCACGGGCGGGAATGGCAGTGGATGATGACAGAGGTGTTGGGTGTCCCGGCTGTCCGCACACACCGCTTTGATGTGACGTCGGTCCGCAGCCGGACATTCACCTACCGCTGCCAATGCAAAACGGCACATGAACTGACCGTCCGCCGCCATAACAAAGTGTTGCGCGGGGAAAGTCAGTACCTGTGCCGTCATTGTAAAAGTACGCTGGTGCGGGATAACAGTGCGGCTGCAATATCATCTCCCGGCGACCTTACACCAGATCAGTCATAATCAGTTTGGCTGTCTCGAAGTAGATAATCAGCCCGGTACCGTCAATCAGGGTGGCAATAAACGGTGCGGAAACCACTGCCGGATCCACTTTCAGACGCTTAAGCACCATCGGGATAATGGAGGAGACAATCGCACTCCAGACCGTGATACACACCAGTGTCAGACTGACCACCATCATCACTTCCGGCCCGACCCCCAGGAACCAGGCGCGGATCATCCCCGCACATCCCATGGTAAAGGCCACCAGCAGTGACGTGGACAGCTCTTTGCGCAGCACCGCGCCGATATTACGCAGACTCACTTCCCCGAGTGCCATGGCACGGACGAGGGTTGAGGTGATCTGAGTACCGCTGTTACCCCCGGTGCCGATCAGCAGCGGGATAAAGAAAGCCAGTGAGATAGCCGCTTCCAGTTGTTCCTCAAATGCCTTGAGCACCGTACCGGTATACGCTTCCGCCACGAACAGCATCAGCAGCCAGACTGCGCGCTTGCGCCACAGTGTGAACGGGCTGGTGCTCAGATAAGGCTCATCCAGCGGCTGGGAACCGCCCTGTAATGCCGCATCCTGCGTGTTCTCATCCTCAATCAGCTCCGCGATATCCTGCGGACGCAGAATACCGGCCAGCTTGCCGAACTGCACCACCGGCACCGTATCAATCCCGCTGTTATTGATAAGCTCGTACACATCGTGCCGGGACTGCTCCGGTGAAACAGAAAAATAGGTCTGGCGCATCACATCGGCGACAAACGTATCTTCTGCTGCCGTCAGCAGGGCTTTAACCGGCAGGATACCATTCAGGTAATTATCCTCATCCAGTACATATAAATAAGTGGGGATCTGCTCACCCTCCAGTTCCTCACGCAGCGTCAGTTTGACGGCAGCAATCGAGTCTGACACGGTCACGCGGATATACGCCTGACTCATGTAAGCACTGACGGCGTCTTCATCACTGCGCTGCGGACGTTCGGTGTGGTGTGGCGGATTAACGGATGGCGCGGAAATGACCAGCGCGTCCGCTTTTTCGTAGTTGGTTAATTTCATGATGTGTGACCCTAATGTCTGTTATGGACTTCAAACAGCACTCCAATAGGGGCGAAACCAGATGAGAGAATGCGTAGGCTATCTCACGTCTCGGTTTTAGCACTATACAACGTATCCCGCAGACTGCGGGAAGTTACTTCGGGTTATACCTTCTGTTCGATATAACCTGTCCTAATCTTGGGCGTCTCTCGACGTCGTCAGATCAGCAACCTTTGTTTGTATAGGAGCCTCGCCTAACGAGATACTGCACCTTAAATGCGGCGCGAATTATAACTCTCATAAATTATATGGCGAGGACTATTCGTATTTCGTTTAGAAAGCATTGAGGTTACCGATCAGGTCCGGGAGCCCAGATCGTTATCGCTCTCATCGCCGGTCAGCTGCCGTGTCACTTCCTCACAACGGACAATTTTGCCGTCTGCCAGACGGAAACAGGCGAAAACCTCAAAGGCGGCGTGTTCGCCACTGACTTTTTCCGCCTTCGCGATATGCTGTGTGTGTACACAGGACTCGCCTTCTGCGATAGATTTAATCTCAATGGTAATACTGCGGGTTGCCATTTTCAGGGCATTAAGATGGGCAAGAAATGCGGGGAATTCAATTGTCTGACCATTCACCACCTGGACATAATCACGGGAAAAATACTGTTCAACCAGGGATTCATCACCGATATGTTCACCGAGAACGTCAGTCAGGGCACGGGTTACAAACTCTGTCTTATTCATTGCTGAAAATCCTTTTTTATTATGATGACATTTACAGCATAGCGGAAACCCGGCGTTTATCCGCCGGAAACAGAAAAGCGCCGCTGAAAACGACGCTTTTTTGCCATTATACCGAATGATTCTCAATCAGGCTAATTCAACATTACCCTGAATCTGACAGCTGCACGCCAGAACATAACCCTGCTCAATCTCTTCCGGTGTCAGCGTCATGGTGCTGGTGGTGGTGTATTCACCGCTGCGGACACGGGTTTTACAGCTTCCGCAGACACCGGCACGGCAGGCTGCCATCACCGGCACACTGTTGGCTTCCATCGCCGCCAGCAGCGTCATACCGACAGGCACTTTCACCTGACGCAGCGGGGACTGAATGGTCATAGTGACCATCTGCTCTCCGGCTTCTGCTTCCGGCTCCGGTCCGAAACGCTCCATAAAGAAGCTGCCCGGATCCACATTCAGTGCCTGACAGAATGTCTGCACATTCTTCATATACGGCGCCGGACCACAGGTCATCACCGTGTGCTGTGCGATATCCGGGATCAGTGCCTTCAGTTTTTCTTCTGACAGGCGGCCGGATAACAATTCATCCGTCTCATCACTGTTTTCCACCATCAGAATCAGGCGCAGACGGGCCGGGAATGCAGTCAGCAACTGTTGCCATTCCTGAGCAAAAATCACCTGCTGTTTATCACGCACGTTGAAAATCACCGTCACCTGACTTTCCGGCTGACGGTGCAGGATCCAGCGGGTCATCGACATCACCGGGGTCACGCCGCAACCGGCGGCCAGCATCAGATAGCGTTCAGCCGGTCGGGCATCACAGGTAAATTCACCCTGTGCATCAGACAGCCACAGGTAATCACCCGGTTTCACCTCGCCGGTCAGCCAGCCGGAACCCTGTCCGTCATCCAGACGGCGCACTGTCAGGCTCAGGAACGGGCTCAGTCCCGGTGTGGAGGATAAGGTATAAGCACGCAGTGTCTCATCACTGTTGCGGATACTCACCAGCGCATACTGCCCTGCGTGATACTGATAAAAATCGTGGTTAATCAGATTGATAGTCCACACATCCGGGGTTTCCTGCCTGACAGAATGGACCTGCATGCGGTTCGGACATAAAGACGTCGGCATTGTCATCGGGCTCTCCTGACTCCGTGCCGGAGAAGGCGTGACCGCCCTCTCCGGTGCTAACAGTTACGGCAATTACGCGCCTAACACAGCGTGTAAATCATTTTCAACAGTGGTAATCGGACGCATACCGAATTTTTCATTCAGTACATTCAGCAGATTGTCCGTCAGAAATGCCGGTGCGGTCGGGCCGGTGAAGATATCCTTCACGCCCAGCGCCAGCAGAGTCAGCAGGATCACAATCGCTTTCTGTTCAAACCAGGAGAGTACCAGGGTCAGCGGCAGATCATTCACGCCGCAGCCCAGTTTCTCAGCCAGTTTCACCGCCAGCATAATCGCGGAATACGCATCGTTGCACTGACCGACATCCAGCAGGCGCGGTAATCCTTCCAGAGTCCCGAAATCCAGTTTGTTGAAACGGTATTTACCGCAGGCCAGGGTCATAATCAGGCAGTCCTGAGGCACCTGACGGGCGAAATCGGTGTAATAGCTGCGCTCACCGCGGCTGCCGTCGCAACCGCCGACGAGGAACACATGACGCAGTTTGCCGGTTGCCACCAGGTCAATCACGGTATCTGCGGCATTGAGCAGCGTTTCACGCCCAAAACCAACGGTGATCAGGTGTTCGATTTCGCTGTATGGGAAGCCGTCCATCGCCTGAGCCTGCGCGATAATATCGCTGAAATCATCACTGGTCAGGTGTTTTGCGCCCGGCCAGCCGACGATACTGCGGGTCCAGATACGGTCGGTATAACTGCCCGGATTCGGATCCAGGATACAGTTGGAGGTCATCAGAATCGGGCCCGGGAATTTGGCAAACTCAGTTTGCTGGTTCTGCCAGCCGCTGCCGTAGTTACCGACCAGATGTTTGTATTTTTTCAGTTCCGGATAGCCGTGTGCAGGCAGCATTTCACCGTGAGTATAAACATTCACACCGGTGCCTTCTGTCTGTTGCAGCAGCATATGCAGATCTTTGAGGTCATGACCGGAGATCAGAATCGCTTTACCTGCCACCGGACGGACGTTCACGGAAGACGGCGTCGGATGACCGTAAGCTTCGGTTTCACCAGCATCCAGCATTTCCATGATTTTAAAGTTCATCATACCAATCGCCATGGACTGGTTGAGCAGCTCCCCCATATCAGACGGATCAGTACCGAGCCACGCCATGATTTCATGGTACTGGCCGTAAATCTCATCACTGTACTTGCCCAGCACATGGGCGTGCTCCATATACGCCGCCGCCCCTTTCAGGCCGTACAGGCAGAGCATACGCAGACCGTGAATATCATCACCGATAGCCTGCTTATCTTTATTCAGGGCAAATTCATCGGCCTGTTTCACCAGTGACGCAATATCCGTGCCCTTCAGTTGCAGGTTTGCTAACGGGTGATTCACAACCAATGCCGGATTTTTCGCCAGGCAGCGTTTCATCAGGCTGTCACGCATCACAATCGCTTCCTGCGCATAACCGATGATGCGCTCAGAATCGAAGTTAACGTTAGTTAATGTGGAGAAAAACGCACGCGGCGCAAAGCTGTCTGTGTCGTGATCGATGATACCTGATTCACGCGCAGCAACCGCCCACGCTGAAAGACTTTCCAGTACTGCCACCAGCAGATCCTGTAAGTCAGATGTTTCTGCGGTTTTACCGCACATGCCCTGGGCATAGGCACAGCCATTACCCACCGGCGTACGCATCGTTTGTTCACATTGCACACAGTACATGCTCTTGCTTCCTTATAAGTTGTATTTTATATGCAACATAAGAATACGCCATTTCAGACCGCTGAAAAGGGGTTTTCCTGACTATCATTCCTTTGCTTGATCTAAAGCAAAAATTAACCGGCACGACACATCACTATCGCGAATGATTAACATTTACAATGTGTTAAATGTCATGCTGACTAAGGGATTGTCCGATAGTTTGGAATACGGCGGCGTGATACAAACCGGTAAGGAAACTGACCAGAGGATGGATAAATATACCGGCATCCTGATGTGGGACGAAAGAATAAAACAGAAGCGAGTACAGCATCATGGTAAAAAAAATAGCGATTATCACCGTTATATTTTTTGCATTACCTGTAATGACTCAGGCCAGGTCTGTAAAAAATATTGAAATAATTGAATCCGGTACTATTTATGACGGAGAAAATAATATATATGAAAAAGAAGCGTGCAAACGTTTTATCCCGGAGAAAAAACAACTCATAAAATTCTTTAAATTCGCAGAAGAATCTAAAGAAAACAGATGGTTACATGATTATTACTCTGCCTGCATTTCATACGGAAGCGTTCAGTTTAAGGATGGCCAATCCGGTAAATGGACACTCCAGTCAAGTGGCCTTGCATCAGTCATTCTGAATGACGGCAGTTCCGTTTATTTTTTCTATAAAGATAACGCGTGGAAAGACCCGAATGCCTGCACTTATGGTTTAGGTGATGAGCCAAATCCTGATCCCGGATGTTAATAGCGGTAAACTAAAGCGGATACAGCACTATGGTAAAGAAAAGAGATATCCTGTTATTTGTCCTGTTTTTTGTGCCGGCTATTATGAATGCTATGTCTGTAAAAAATATAGAAATAGAAAATTCAGGAATTACTGTCACAAAAAATCCCCCTGCGGGCGAAGTTAATGCCTGTAAAAAATTCACACCAAATAAAGAACAACTGATCAATTACTTCCGGTCAGCAGAAATATCGTCAGACATGTCATGGGATCATGATTATTATTCATCCTGTATTTCATACGGCAGTCTTGAACTTGAAAATGGTCAGACAGGTGAATGGCGAATATCATCAAGCGGTGCCGGTGATATCCGCTTTCCTGATGGTAACTATATCTACCTGTTCCGCGAAAAGAATGAATGGGTTGACTCTTATTTATGCGGTGACGAACCCGATTGCTGACATATCTGCCCTCTCCGGGGATAACGGGCGGACCAATCCATCCAAATCGCCCGTTCCCCGCTAAAACAGCAAGGTTACATTCACGCCAAAAATGGTTTTCACCACAGCCATTTAACCATCAAATGCCGGGCTAAAAAATCAGCATCTTAGTCACTTTCTGTTAAAAAATTATTGCGTACAGGTAATGATTGTAATTATCATTTGCTTTCCTAAATTCTCACGGAAACCTGAGTGATGACTGATTCCTGTAACGCATCCTGCCGCCCTGCCCGCCTCACGCCGCTGGCACTCGCACTCGCTGTTATCAGCAGCGGCAGTATCGCCGCCACCGCAGATACTGAAACCCCGCTCGTCGTTGTCGGCAACTGGCTGGATAACACTGATAACAGCGATACGCTGCTGAACCACGGCGGCGCACGGACCATCAAAACCAAAAAACAAATCGATGAATCCGGGGCAGAAACCATCGCGGACGCCCTGCGCGGTATTCCGGGCGTTCAGGTGCGGGACAGTAACGGCACCGGCGGCAGTGACGTTTCACTCAATGTCGGTATCCGCGGGCTTCCGGCACGGCTTTCGCCGCGCTCCACCATTCTGCTCGATGGAATTCCGCTGGCCGCCGCCCCTTACGGACAGCCGCAGTTATCCATGTCACCACTCTCGTTAGGCTCCATCAGCAGCATTGACGTCATGCGCGGTGCCACTTCTGTTCGCTACGGACCGCAAAACGTCGGCGGCGTAATTAACTTTGTCACTAAACCGATTCCGGAAACCTTCAGCGGTTCCGCGTCCGTCAAAACACAGGGTGCACGCACCGGCGGGCTGAAAACCCTGACCGATGCCTCTGTCGGCGGATCAAAAGAAGACGGTTCTGCGGGTGCGCTGCTGCTCTACTCCGGCCTGCACGGTCAGGGTTACCGTAAGAATAATGATAATACCGATATTGATGACATTATCCTGAAAACCCGTTACGCCTTCAGCGATACCGATGAACTGCTGGCAAACTTCCACTATTATCATGCCCAATCCGGGATGCCGGGCGGCTTGTCGGAAGCACAATACAACGCCGATCCTTACCAGTCAGTCCGCCCGTTTGACCGTTTTGAAGGCAACCGCCAGGATATGTCCTTTAAATACCGCCATCAGGAAGATGATAAACAGTTTGAGTTACTGACCTGGTTCAGCAAAAGCTACCGCGGCAGCTATATTGAAAGCGAAGGAACAAAAGATAATACCGGTAAGAGCCGACTCGTTTCCTATCCGCGCCACTACACCGCTTACGCCATTGAGCCAAGCTATTCACAGCTGTTCCGTTTTGATAACCAGTCCCATGAAATTACCTTCGGTTACCGCTATCTGAATGAAACGGCGGATGAAAAAGCCTACCGCTCCGGCTGGTATCCGACCGGTTCACAAAGCTCACGCCCCCAGACAGACAATTACTATCAGCACACCTCCGGCGGTACAGAAGCCCATGCCATCTATATCGATGACACCATTAATTTCGGTAACTGGACGGTTATTCCCGGTCTGCGTTATGAAAATATAAAAATTCATCTCGATGACGGTTTCCGTAACCAGTTCCGCAGCAAAAGTTACAGCGAGCCGTTACCGGCTCTGTCAGTGATTTATCATATTGATGATCAGTGGAAACTGTTCGCCAATGCCGGCAGCTCATTCGGCAGCCTGCAATATTTCCAGCTTAATACCGGCGGCGCGGGTAATGATCCGGCAAACGGCCTGAGTGCGGAAAAAGCCCATAACTATGAAGCCGGTACACGATTTGATGATGGTCTGCTTTCTGCGGAAATGACCCTGTTCTATATCGATTTCAATGATCAGCTGCAATACATTGAAAACTCAACCGGCTGGACAAACCTCGGCGCGACCACCCATCAGGGGGTGGAGCTGGCGCTGAATTATGACCTGAGTGAAGCAGCGAAATGGCTCGACGGTGTCAGTATCTACAGCACTTATACCTACACCAAAGCAGTCAGTAAACGCGGTAATTTTGCAGATAAAGATCTGCCGTTCTACTCCCGTCAGCTCTTTACTGCCGGTGCCCGCTATGAAACCGGCAACTGGGTGTGGAATCTCAACACCTATGCGCAGTCAAAACAGCAGTCACCGGGAACCGGAAAAAATTACATTACCGAAGGCAGTGCTGACGGGCGTTACGGCATAATTCCGGGCTATATGATGTGGGATGCCCGTGCCGAGTATCACTTCGGCCCGCAATGGTCCGATCTGACGCTCGCCGCCGGGGTAAAAAACCTGTTCGACCAGGCCAGTTTTACCCGCTCGACAGATAATAACTACGGCATTTACGCCGGGCAGCCGCGCTCCTTCTTTGCGCAGGCTTCCGTGAAGTTTTAAAGGTTACTTTATATGATGAAGCACATGTTCCACGCCGCCGGACGTTTTCCGGCGCTTATCATCACACTCTGTGCCGCACTCGCGGCACTGTTGCCGTTCAGCACAGCCGCGGCACCGATCACGGTGACGGATATTGCCGGGCGGACAGTCACCGTCAATGCCCCGGTCTCCCGGATTATGCTGGCAGACAGCCGGGTACTGGTTGCGCTGAATATTCTGCATCCGTCTGAACCGCTGAAAGGTATTGCGGCATGGGATGATGCACTGACAAAAAAAGCACCGGATCTGCGCATTGCGTATGAAAAGCCGTTTCCGCAGCTGAAAGATATTCCGGTATTTCCTAATCCCTACACATCGGATTTCAGTGTCGAAAAAGCGCTGACTTATCAGCCGGACCTGGTGATTTTTGATACCGGACTGCAAAGTAAACTGACCGAAAGCGGCACCCTGGATTTGCTGGAAAAAAGTGGTATTCCGGTGATATTTATCGATTTTCGTCAGTACCCGCTGCAAAACACCATGCCGAGCATGACGCTTTTGGGGCAGGTCTTCGGGCAGGAAAAACAGGCAGCGGCATTTAATGATTTTTACCGCCAGCGACTGGATCTTATCCGCTCCCGGGTCGCAAACATTCCGGAAGACAAAAAACCGACAGTCTTTATCGAACGGGCGGCGGGTCTTGCCGGGGAAAACAGCTGCTGCAAAACCTTTGGTAACGGTAACTTCGGGGAGTTTGTTGCCACAGCCGGAGGACATAACCTCGGGGCCGACTGGTTTAAAAACGGCATGGGGGGTGAAGTGAATGAAGAACAGATTATTGCTGCCGACCCGCAATTTTATCTGATGACCGTTGCCGACTGGGAAAGTACCCGCAAAGGCAGCGTCTCAGTACCGCTCGGCTATACCGGCTCTGAGGAGCGGGCAGTACCGGCACTGGAAAAACTGATGGCCCGACCGAAACTGCAGCATCTCACCGCGTATCAGCAGAAGCAGGTGCTGGCACTGTATCAGCAATACTATGATACCCCGTTCAATATTATTGCGGTGGAAGCTATCGCCAAAATGCTGCATCCGGCGCTGTTTCCTGAACTCGATCCGCAGGCAGACAGCCTGATGCTGCATAAAACCTTTACTGCACTGGACGGCAACGGCCTGTTTTGGCTGCAACCCTGATCATCACATCCGTTTCCGTATCTGAAAAATAACGGGCAGTTTCCTGCCCGTTATCTGCACGTCCCGCCGCTATTTCTTCAGATACAACTCATTCGCAATATCAATACTGTCTGCATTAACATCCCGGATATGGTCACGCGTCAGACGGTACACCACCGGGCTTAATAAGATCAGTGCGATCAGGTTCGGGATCGCCATCATGGCATTCAGGGTATCCGCCAGCAACCAGACAAACTCCAGCGACTGTGTGGCACCAATCGGTAACGCAATCAGCCACAATACACGGAAAACCTTAATCGCCTTCACGCCGAACAGATACTGGACACACTTCTCACCGTAAAAACTCCAGCCGAGGATCGTGGTGAAGGCAAAAATCGTCAGTGCAATCGCCACAATATAGTTTCCGCCCGGAATCGCCGCTTTAAAAGAGGACGCGGTCAATGTGGCACCGGTTTCCGCTGTCAGCCAGCCGCCCATAATGACAATGGTCAGCCCGGTTACCGAACAGACAATAATGGTGTCAATAAAGGTGCCGAGCATGGCAATAAGCCCCTGACGGATCGGATTCTGGGTTTTCGCGGCAGCATGCGCTATCGGCGCACTGCCCAGCCCCGCTTCGTTGGAGAACACGCCGCGCGCCACCCCGAAACGTATCGCTGCCCAGACTGTCGCCCCGGCAAATCCGCCCTGTGCGGCTACCGGTGTGAAAGCAGAGGTCACAATGAGGGAGAATGCTGCCGGAATCTCACTGATATTCAGCGCCAGCACCACAAGACCAGCACCAAAGTAGCCGACAGTCATAAACGGCACCAGTTTACCGGCTACGTCGGAGATACGGCGGATCCCGCCAATCAGTACTGCACCAACCAGCAGCACCAGCGCCACGCTGGTCACCCATTTGTTGACGCCGAAATTACTCTCCAGCACATCTGCCACCGAGTTGGCCTGAACGGTGTTCCCGATGCCAAACCCGGCACAGGCACCAAATACCGCAAACAGCGTCCCCAGCCAGACCCATTTCGGGCCGAGGCCGTTTTTGATGTAATACATCGGGCCGCCGACATACTGCCCGTATTTATCCACTTCACGGTAACGAACCGCCAGCACAGCTTCTGAGTATTTTGTCGCCATACCGACCAGCGCCGTCATCCACATCCAGAACAGTGCGCCCGGCCCGCCCATCACCACTGCCGTTGCCACACCGGCGATATTGCCGGTACCGATAGTGGCAGACAATGCGGTCATCAGGGCATTAAACGGGGAGATCTGTCCTTCCCCGCGGGATTCATTGCGCTGAAATAATAATCTGAACCCAGTTCCCAGTTTACGGATAGGCAAAAATCCCAGCCGAATCTGCATATATAAGCCGACACCCAGTATTCCCGCCAGCATCGGCACACCCCATACCACGCCGTTCAGCGCGCCCAGCCACTCTGTTATCAAATCCATTCACGCCTCCTGACCGGCCCTGTTACTTTTTTATTTTACGTATTACAAATAGGTAACATTTATTTATTATTTATTTATCATTTATTACTAAAGCGGAAAAATGCCGGGAATGCGAACAAAAAATGTCCGGATTTGCGTTGGATTTTTGAATCTGTGAAGGGTGTCACTTGTCACAAATTGAATTAAAATAGCGATTAATTTTTATCTGAAATGGATCATGTTCAGCCATGTCTGATGCTTTACCGCATACGACAGCCACGCTTAAACGCCGTTATCGTGTGCTTAAACGCCTTAAAGAACGCAACCTCGCCCCTGTTACTGTCCTGCTGCTGGCGGCTGCCGTCGGCGCACTTGCCGGTTTTACCGGTGTGCTGTTTGAACGCGGGGTCAATTGGGTCGGTGAATACCGGGTCAGCTCGCTGGCTGCACTGACAGAGAATAAAGGTATTCTGATCCCGCTGATGTTTATTGTTTCCGCCCTGCTGGCCATGTCAGGCTACTGGCTGGTGCGGCGTTTTTCGCCGGAATCCGGCGGGTCGGGGATCCCGGAAATTGAAGGGGCATTGCAGGATGTCCGCACGGTACGCTGGTGGCGGGTGCTGCCGGTGAAATTTATCGGCGGGCTGGGCACGCTCGGCTCCGGTATGGTGCTGGGACGTGAAGGCCCGACCGTGCAGTTAGGGGCAAATATCAGCGGGCTGGTCAGTGCGCTGGCCGGGGTGAAAAACAAAGAATCCCGCCATACATTACTGGCCACCGGTGCCGCCGCCGGTCTGACCGCCGCCTTTAACGCACCGCTCGCGGGGATCCTGTTTATCATCGAGGAAATGCGTCCGCAGTTCCGTTACAGCCTGATTTCCATCAAAGCCGTTTTTATCGGCGTGATCATGTCGAGCATTGTTTTTCAGACCTTTAACAGCGGTGC
This sequence comes from Morganella sp. GD04133, assembly GCF_029835375.1. NCBI lineage: Bacteria > Pseudomonadati > Pseudomonadota > Gammaproteobacteria > Enterobacterales > Morganellaceae > Morganella > Morganella sp. GD04133. The sequence goes on from NZ_JAODZS010000051.1 coordinate 13,593, forward strand.
GCCGATCCTGGATATCGGCAAATACCATGCCGCCCCGCTGAATACCCTCTGGCTCTATCTGGTGCTGGGAATGGTTTTCGGTGTGATTGGTGTCATGTTCAACCGCTTTCTGCTTACCATGCAGACACAGTTCCGCCGCTTTTATCAGGACAAAACATCCCGTTTTGTTGCCACCGGCGGGCTGATTGGCGGATTATGCGGTATTGCCGGGCTGTACTGGCCGCAGGTAACCGGCGGCGGATTCGCGGTGATCCCCGATGTTGCCGCACTGCACTATTCCCTGACCGGTATTCTGATGATCTTCCTGTTCCGCGTGCTCACCACGGTTATCTGCTTCAGTTCCGGTGCGCCGGGCGGGATCTTCGCGCCGACACTCGCACTCGGCACACTGTTCGGCAGTTTCTTCGGCTATGCCGCCATGCTGCTGTTTCCGCAGTATCAGATTGAACCGGCAACCTTTGCCATTGCAGGCATGGGGGCTCTCTTTGCCGCCACCGTCCGTGCGCCGCTTACCGGTATTGTGCTGGTGCTGGAGATGACCGATAACTATCAGCTGATCCTGCCGATGATTATCACGTGTCTGGGCGCAACACTGCTGGCGCAGTATCTGGGCGGGCGTCCACTGTATTCGGTACTGCTGGAGCGGATCCTGATGCAGAACGGCACGCCGCCGGAAAAAACCGGTGACGCACCGCGAGGGTAATAGTAATCAGGCTTTTTTGCGGGCAATCAGGGTGGCGAAATTCAGCCGGATCCGGTTGCCTGCCGCATCGGTGCGGTGCAGATGCCCCGGGTTTTCGTTGTATTTCAGAATGTCCCAGTCCGCATAATAGCCGGATAACTCGCCCGGCTTCAGGAAGCAGTCAAACGGTAGTTCGTCATACGGCATATTCTCTGTTTCCACCGGACAGACAATCAGGTTATACCCGTCTGGGCGGGTATGCGCCTGCATATCAGCGATGATCGCGGCAATATTCTCTCTTTTCAGGAACATCAGCACAACGGTGGAGATAATGATGTCGTAATCATCCTGTAACGCATGCTGATTGATATCATACACCTGAGTGCGGATATTGCTGATCCCGGCTGCAGCTTTCACATCTTCAATCGCCTGAATATGCTGCGGATTAATATCCGCGGCAGTCACATCATAACCGAGCTGCGCCAGGAAAAAGCTGTTGCGCCCGCGTCCGGAGCCTAAATCGAGTGTTTTACCCGGTTTGGTCATTGTCACCAGTTCACGGACTTCAGAATGCGGACGGGTCAGTCCGTGGATTTTATAGAATTCATCTTCAGGCAGACACCAGAAGGCAAGCTGACAGGAAATATCATCACTGACGGATTCAATTTTGTGCCACACCTGTGGATCAAGGCGCGGAGGCTGATGTGCGGTATCAAAATGGTAGCGGGTCTCTTCGCCGTCGTCACCGAAAACGACAAAATCCATCTCACCCGCCAGAACTGTCAGCTGTGCCCACGTACCTTCCGCCGTATTATGGCGATCCATAAAGGCCATCGGGATAGTGTTTTTTTGCCAGACCGGCAGGGTTTTATAGCAGACTACGTTTTCCATTTTACGCCTCACCTTAAAGATGTATTTTAAATACATCTTATATCCTTTCCGGTGAGGCGTAAATGGTTTTTATTTCTGACGGGCGATAACTTCGTTTATCCCCTGAAAGACAAACGGTTTGGCATCCGTGAAATCACCTGCCACATCACCGGAATAAATATTTTGCTGTTCAGGACCCAGATCCAGTTTCTTCACTTTGCCGTTTTCTTTGCTGAAATCCACTTTCTTCAGATCAACCCAGAAGACATTCGGTGTCAGCGCCGATTCAAAGAAATAAATCTGACGTTTGTGATCGACCACCGTGCGCCAGCGGGTAGAGGAGATATTCGGCTCCTCTTCGGTATTCAGCCCGAACGGCACAGACACATTGCGGATCACACTGAACACCGACGCCACCGCTTTATTCGGCGTGGTTGCTTTCGGAATCGCATTAATATAGAAAGATCCGCGCGCAAAACGGTCAGCAGAGCGGTTGGTGCCCGGCAGCATCACAGTGCCGTTGATTTGCTGCCAGTAGCTGTCCAGTGCCAGCTGCTCACTGAATACCGGAGAGTTGGTCATCACCTGATATTTACGGCTATGATGAATCACCTGCTTACCATCAATATATTCAATAATGGCACTGTCACCGGAGGCATCAGATAATGAAAGGTGCAGTGTTGCCAGGCGCTCTTCGCCGGGGACTTTATCGGTGATCACCGCGAATGGCTCTTTTTCCAGTGCGGTAACCGCTTCTTCAACAGTTGCGTAGTTATCCAGCACATATTGTGCCCAGGCCGAGATACTCAGGGTCGGTTTGTTACTTTCCGGTGTCGGATACACGGATTCCACCAGCCACAGCAGATTTGCGGACAATCCCTTTTCATTTATACCGTCAGTCGTGGCAACATCATAGCCGGAAGCCACCACACTGCCGTATTTTGACACCCATTTCACGGAATTCGGCCCGGCAGCACCATCACGCGCCATCCCCTGCGGGAAAATCCATAAATTGGTGCCGACATCACTTTTCCAGTCCATTGACCGGGCAGTGATTACCTGAGCATCATCCCCGAGATACACCAGCCGGGTACAGGCGGAAGCAATCTGAGCAGCCAGTAATGTGGCCGACGCAACCGCACCGGCAAGTATAATTCGCTTAAATGTCATGAAAAACCCCTTTTCATTAACGTCCGGCAACCGGCAATTTACCGGTTACCCTTCCTTATTACTGTAGTCCTTATCAGGATTTTGTGGCAAACGGCGGCCGGGCAAACCAGATCAGGACAATCAATCCGATAAAGACCCCGCCGGAGAGCCAGAAAATTTCATTGGCACTGATAATCAGGCCCTGCGCGGTGATTTCCTTCGCCAGATACGCAGAGGTCTGCGCTTCTGATAACCCGTGCTGCGCCATCTCCTGATACATCTGTACCGATTCCGGATTATACGCGGTAATGGATTCCGTCAGCTGAGAATGATGTAACGATTCGCGACGACTCCACAGCGTGGTGGTGATCGATGTCCCGATAGAACCCGCCAGGGTCCGGAAGAAGTTGGCCAGTGCGGAGGCAGAGGCCAGTTTCTCCGGCGGCAGACCGGAAAGCGTGATGGTGGTAAGCGGCATAAAGAAACAGGCCACTGCAAAACCCTGTACCAGCTGCGGCCAGACAGAGGCATAGAACCCCATCTGCGGCTCAAAGGTATAGGCGCGCCAGTAGAAGCAGACGGAATACACCACGAAACTAAAGGTTACAATCCAGCGCAAATCCACCACATTCGAGATTTTACCGACAAACGCGGAAATCAGTATCGGCACCAGCCCGATAGGTGCCAGCGCCAGCCCCGCCCATTCCGCGGTATAGCCGTACACCTCCTGCAGCAGCTGCGGCAGCAGTACAATCGCGCCGAAATAGACCATATACGCCAGACTGACCGACAGTGTGCCGATGGTAAAGTTACGCGACTTAAACAGCGACAGCTCGACAATCGGGTTTTTATCTGTCAGCTCCCAGATCACCAGGAAGACCAGCGCAACAGCGGCAATAATTGCCAATGCGACAATTTCATCCGACTCCAGCCAGCCGAGATCTTTCCCTTTATCCAGAAGAATTTGCAGGCAGCCGATCCCGACCACCAACAGCGACAAGCCAATCACATTGAGCGGAACCTTTGTCACCTTCGATTCCATACCGCGCAGCAGCATCAGACTGACAATCACCACCGCAATACCGATAGGGACGTTAATAAAGAAAATCCAGCCCCAGTGGAAGTTATCACTGATATAGCCACCCATAATCGGTCCGAAAACCGGCGCCAGGATGATAGTCATCGACCAGAGCGCCAGCGCGGTATTCTGTTTGGCAGGCGGATAACTTTTCAGCAGCAGGCTTTGTGAAAGCGGGATTATCGGCCCGGCCACCCCGCCCTGTAACACGCGGAAGAAAATCAGCATTTCCAGGCTTTCTGACAACCCGCACAGCAGTGAGGTCAGGGTAAACAGCCCGGTGGACCAGATAAACACCCGCACTTCCCCGAAGCGCTTGGCCAGAAACCCGGTAATCGCGATGGAAATCGCGTTGGATACCCCGAACGAGGTAATAACCCAGGTGCCCTGTGAAACAGAGGCCCCGAGATCGCCGGAAATGGTCGGGATCGCCACGTTGGCAATGGTGGAGTCCAGCACCTGCATAAAGGTGGCCATCGACAGTGCGATGGTCGCCCAGACCAGTTTCATGCCTGTTAACGGTTGATTAGCCACAATAAAGCCCCGCGCGGATTAACTGGCGTTATCGGCAATGATATGTGCAATCACCGCATTGACCGGTGCCAGATCCGGGATCAGCACATCACTCTTAAAGGCCGGGGTATCGCGCTGCACATTCGCCAGCACCGGACCGTCGGTATTTTTGGTTTCGATGGTTACGTTCATCGACAGACCAATACGCAGCGGATATTTGGCAACCTGCTGCGGCTCCAGCTCGACCCGTACCGGCAGACGCTGCACCACTTTAATCCAGTTACCGGTGGCGTTTTGCGCAGGCAGCAGGGAGAAAGCACTGCCGGTACCCATATCCAGCCCCGCGACAGTGCCGTTAAAGATGACGTTGTCGCCGTAAAAATCACTGGTGATAGTGACCGGCTGCCCGATCCGCACACTGCTGAGCTGCGTTTCCTTAAAGTTGGCATCAATCCAGACCGGTTCGACCGGTACAATCGCCATCAGCGAGGCACTCGGGCTGACCTGAGCCCCGACCTGCACATTACGGCGGGAAACATAACCGGTATACGGACTGCGGATTTCGGTGCGCTGTAAGCTAATCCAGGCATCACGGACTTTATCCGCCGCCTGTAATACTGCGGGCTGATCCGCCAGCGCGGTATTTTTCAGTAATGCTTTGGTGGCATTCAGCTGCTGCACAGACGCATTCAGGGATGCCTGCGCCTCTTCAACCGCTTCGCGTGAGTGCTGTAAATCTTCTTTGGAGATAGTCCCCCGCTGTCCTAACACACTGCGGCGGGCATAATCATTCTGCGCCTGATTCAGCATCACTTGTTTCTGAGCGATAACCGCACCGAGCTGGTCGCGGTTAAAATAGAGCTCCTGAGTCTGGCGTACTGTGGCCGCCAGGTCATGACGTGCCTGTGCGTAAGCCAGTTCGGCATTGGTTTTATCCAGCACCACCAGCACATCACCGGCATGCACCAGATCGGTATTCTCAAAATTCACCTGTGTCACATTGCCGGTGGTTTGTGCGACGATCGGGACCTGCAGGCCCACCACGTAGGCGTCATCGGTATATTCCTGATAACGCAATACCATAAACCAGTAAATAAGATAGCCGGCCAGCAGCACAATAAAGAGTAGTGACGTTCCCGCAAGCCAGATTTTCCGTTTGGCAGAACTGGATGACGATGTTTTTTTGTCAGCAGGCTGGGCAGCAGAAGACTGCGCTGATGTGTTGTCCATCAAAATACCCCGGTAATGAAGTTAATCCGAAAAATATTGCGCACAGAATAGCCCGAATCACTATAAAAGTAACGGTAAGTGAAATATTACAGGGGAAAACGGAAAGTCATATAAACAGAAACAAAACATTGGCTGAACGCCATAAAATATGTAACTTCTTTGTCAGTTTATGATAATCAGCAAATGAATATAACGGTATGCGCAGATATAAAAGTAATATCCGCTGCCTGTTTTGAAACTGAATTCCGCTCTCTCAGCAACAGATACCGAATACATAAAAGAGTAATACGCGAAAAAAAACCTGATTATTCGTCTGTCAGGTTCATTTTCGGGTATAAGAGTATTTTCTGTTTACATTTCCGGATTATTAAATCAAGTATCGTGTTTTACTGAAATGTGTTGGTTTTTCATCCGGACACAAGAAATCGCACGATTTGCACATTTTCGCTTCTGTCCGCCGCATAATATTACTGCGACAAAATCATCCGCAGTGCTTCCGCGGCAGCGGCTTTATCGGGTTCCTGCGTGAAATACTCATAGAAATCCCCGACAATCCGGCAGGTGATGACCGGGTCTTCCGCACCTTTATTCAGGTCACTCAGCAACGCCACCTTATCACCGTATTTCGCTGATACCTTCCGGTAAACATTCTCCAGTACCCTGTATGCCTCTTGTGCCGGGACATGACCGGTATTCCGGTTTTCCAGTGATGATGTCAGAATCAGATTCACCGTTTTCAGCATGCGGATATCCGCTTCATTATAGATGACCCCCGCTTTATTCTGCGGGAATTTATTCAGCGCCGGAAAAAAGTTATTAAAGCACTGCTGTCCTGACGGATCTTTCACCAGATAGCCTTCCGCCTGATCTTTTACCGCTGCGGCAAAGGCATTCAGTGCATCATCAGAGGCATACGGGATCCGGTCAATTAATAACACCGCCGTCATCCCGGTAATATCATTCATCCATGCCACTTTCTGTTCACGGGTCATGGTGCTGTAATTCCCGATCTGACTTTTCAGATCTTTATATTTTTCCGGGGAAATTTTGCCGACCACGTCAATAAACTGCATCGATTCCGACATCATCTCTGCTTCAAGTGATTTTGGCGTTGTCATTCTGTCCTGACTGACGGCAGTGACAGAAAAATCGCTATCCCGGGTGCCCATATAATAACCAGCACCGGCAAAGACCACGGCAACAATAATAACCAATAATATGCTGAGTTTTTTATTCACACACTTTCCTCTGATACCCTGAGTTTTCTCTGAAAGTGATAGTGACACAAATTAATAAGGCCCGCTATTGCAGGCCCCGATAATTATTCAGATTACAAAAATAATCAGATTTTTACGCCTTCAACGGAAATAATCAGCTCCGCATCCTGTGATTTCGGCCCCAGATCCGCTTTGATATTAAAGCTTTTCAGTGACACTTTTCCGGAGGCTTCAAAACCGGCGCGGTAACCGCCCCACGGATCCTGACCTTCACCGGTCAGTTTTGCATCCAGTGTCACCGGATTGGTCACGCCGTTCAGGGTCAGATCCCCGGTGATAATAAAGTCATCACCTTTTTTCTCTACTTTCGTGGAAACGAATTTTGCTTCCGGATTTTTTTCGGTATTCAGGAATTCACTGCCGCGCAGATGTTTATCACGCTCAGCGTGGTTAGTATCCAGGCTGCCGGTTTTGATGGTCACATCCACGCGATCCTTTGCCGGGTCGGCTTTATCAAAGGTAAACGTACCGTCGAAATCTTTAAATGTCCCGTACAGCCAGCTGTAACCCAGGTGCTGGATACGGAACTGTACAAAGGCGTGCTGTCCTTCTTTGTCGATTTTATAGGTGTCGGCCATTGCCGCACCGGAACCCAGCAGCATCATACCTGCGCTTAAACCAATCAGTGCTTTCTTCAGCATCATATTCACTCCGTCATAATAAAATTACGGGCAGCCCGTTCAGGGTTTCATGCCCAGCATACGTTTTAATGTGGCGTCTTTATCAACAAAATGATGTTTAAGTGCCGCCAGCGCGTGGAGCACCGATAACACAACAACCGCCCAGGCAAGATACAGATGCACCGTACCGGCAGTATCTGCCTGTTCTGCGCCGTCTGTCAGTGTGGCCGGTACATCAAACCAGCCGAAAACGGATACCGCCTGACCATTTGCCGTCGAGATAAAATAGCCGGTGATCAAAATGGCAAACAATATTCCGTACAGCAGCCAGTGCGCCAGTGCGGCACTGATACGGGTAAACCGGCTGTAAGTGGATAATGCCGGGGGCGGCGGGGAAATCCAGCGCCAAATCATGCGGACAGCCAGCACAATAAACAGCAGGATCCCGATACTCTTGTGGATCTCCGGAGCGCGGTGATACCAGACATCATAGTATCCCAGCGAAACCATCCACAGCCCCAGCGCAAACATCCCGTAAACGGTAACCGCCACACCCCAGTGAAGCAGAACGGAGAGATGTCCGTACCGTTGTGCGCTATTTTTCCATTGCATTGATAAATACCCTTTGCTGTTCCATACGGATAACATTTCAGTAACAGCGGGATACTTTACGTGAATTTTACGACAATATCGGACAAATATTTTGCTTAAGTCAATCAAATTAAATCAATAACTGATTAATTTAGCTGTTATTTTCACATGAACCCAAAATATTAAACCGGAAAAATCCCATATACCGGAATTTTGTAAGACCGAATTGGACTGAGTTATAACCAAAATGCAGAGAAGACCGGGATCCGACGGATATCACCAAAAAATAATTTTAATATTTAAAAATATTTTTGATAAAAAAGTTGACGAACATCACACAAATGCTATGATACGTCCATCAAAGCAAAACAGCTTACCAACCTAATTCAAAAGCAGGAGTTCATCATGAAAAGCATCAAAACTTTCTTTTCCAACCTGACCCGTGCTGCTGCTATCATTGCAAAATACAGCAAAGCATTCTGATTAAAATCAGGCAGATATAAAAAAAGCGCCGATG
>NZ_JAODZS010000052.1:0-21294 GCF_029835375.1 Morganella sp. GD04133
GTTATGGTGAATTATGGTGTGAATGGTAAGGATGTTGTTACCACGTCAATGATTCTTGTAAAACTCGGCGATCTTGGTATTCGGGCAACGGTTTATATCAATCATATAGGGACGGAACTCATTAAATTTACAGGTTATCCCGGAATAAGAAAAATACTCAATGCCCCTGTATTCAGATTAGATAATACAAGAGTTGTTGACCTTGGTATTGGTAAATATGGACTTACTAAGTCAATTATTGAAGGTGCGCGTTTGACGTTTTATGTTGCCGCAGCTTATCGTACACTTGATTATATATTGAATGATGAAACATCATTAGCAAAATTCATTGGTTCACTTTCAACTGATATAGTTAAATTGGGAATTGCGTCTGTTATTAGTTGGGGTGTGGGATCTTTGGCTATTGCTTATGTACCTTTTGTCGCAGTACCTCTGGTTGTTGTTGTTGGATTCGGTTTGTTTGCTGCATGGGGGCTAAATAAACTGGATGACAAGTTTGGAGTAACAGATCAGGTAGTTGCATACCTTGAAGCGGCACAGCAGGAGTTTGTTGAGAAAGCACGGGAAGTCGAAAAAGGAATTCTCGATCTTGGGTCTATGTATGCTGACAAAATGTTAGAGACAGGTAGGGAAGTTATTGTGAGTGAAATCAAAAGGTATGTACGAGATTCTATAGAAAAAGTAATCCCGAGGGGGTATTGATGTTCACCATTAGATTAAAAGCAATAGCATCTTCATTGGTTTTTTTAATAATAGGTATAGGGGCATTTTATTTTTCAATTATAGATATAATCGGGTATTTTGAATTTCAAGATGAAATAACTTATTCGTGGGGAGACTGTTTTGCCTTTGTTTTCTCTTTTGTTGTTTTTATTTTTTCATTATATCCAATATATGTGGCTTTTTATGGTTCTCCTATGCCAATATGTAAAGCAAAGAAAACCTATAAAATCGCTCTTGTTTTTTTTGTCGCTTCATTAGTTTCCCCGGTTATATTTTCATATGTTTATACAGGTAAATTAGAAAGCCTTGGTTATATAGCTTGTCGGGGTACTCCCTTAGGCTGGACACCTATGATGGCAACTAAATATGTCACTGATAAAAAACGCTGTTTAGCGCCTAAAAAATAAGTTAAAGCTTATTTTTCGGAATCCGCCTCTAAGATTTGGGGGCGGGTAATCCGGAAGGAGACAAGGCTCGGAATGAGCACGTTAAATAGTGAAAAATATAGACATTAAATCCTAACGTTTTTCGGTCGTCGCAATCCTAAGTTTTCCTAAGGTTTATTGCTCTGAATCTTTGGGAATCTTAAGTAATGTAAGTATCCCGGAAAAAAGACCCATTCACTTTCAGAGATCTTCATCCATTGATCTCCTCCCCAATTCAGCGCCAGGCTAAATCAGAGATCCGGAAGAGATCAAGATCAAGTTGACTACATAACAACTAGCAGTGTTCTCACCTTGTGGGAAGATTGCGTATTCGTGTGGCTTATGATGTATAAACATTAACAAAAAAGCCTTTTCCAAAATATAGAAAAGGCTTTTCGATTCAATGCATTGTACGGTACTACTTAGTTCATGCCGTATTTTTTCAGTTTTTTACGCAGAGTACCGCGGTTGATGCCCATCATCAGGGCAGCGCGGGTCTGGTTACCACGGGTGTATTGCATCACCATGTCCAACAATGGCTGTTCAACTTCAGCCAGTACCAGCTCATACAGTTCATTAACATCCTGACCGTTTAATTGAGCAAAATAGTTCTTCAGTGCTTGCTTAACTGAGTCACGTAACGGCTTTTGAGTTACCTGATCTTGTGAATTTACAGTAGCAACGGTTAGTACGTCAGAATTTACGCGTTGTTCGAACATAGTTCTGTCAGCTCTTTTCTTTATTTACGCAAAAAATTTTCAAAATATGCCTCCAACGCCTCCAGCTGTTCGCCGGCATCCTCAATGGCGTTGAATGTGCGCCGAAACTGAACATCAGGTGCATGTTCCTGCATATACCAGGAAACGTGCTTGCGGGCTATGCGGGCTCCCTTGCTTTGACCGTAAAAGTCGTGCAATTCCCGCACATGCTCGCACATTATGCGTTTCACCTCTGCACCGGGCAGGGGCGGCAACAGTTCGCCTGTGTCCAGATAGTGCTGGATTTCCCGGAAGATCCAGGGTCTTCCCTGAGCAGCACGACCAATCATCAGCGCGTCTGCGCCGGTGTAGTCCAGTACTGCCCTGGCTTTAAGCGGGTCAGTAATGTCGCCATTGGCAATAACCGGGATGGCAACAGTCTGCTTAACTGTCCGGATGTTGTCGTATTCGGCTTCCCCATTAAACAGACAGGCACGGGTCCTGCCATGGATCGTAAGAGCCTGAATACCGCAACGCTCGGCCAATTGGGCAATCGTGACACAGTTCCGTTCTTCCGGTGACCAGCCGGTGCGAATTTTCAGTGTGACAGGTACGTCCACCGCATTAACCACCGCGTTCAGAATCTCTTCCACCAGCGCCGGATAACGCAGCAGGGCGGAGCCTGCCAGCTTACGGTTCACTTTTTTGGCCGGACACCCCATATTGATATCGATGACCTGCGCACCACCGGCAACATTAATCTTTGCCGCAGCCGCCATTTCACCGGGATCATTACCGGCTATCTGCACAGAACGGATACCTGGCTCATCACTGTGTACCATGCGTAATCTCGATTTGTCCGTCTTCCAGACCTGCGGATTGGAAGAAAGCATCTCTGAGACGGCCATACCCGCACCCATTTCATAGCACAACGACCGGAAAGGCCGATCGGTGATGCCTGCCATAGGGGCCGCGATAAGGCGGTTTTTCAACTGGTATTGTCCGATACGCATAGACGAAGAAGTGTGGCCATACTGTGACTGCAAGGGCGCGTATATTACGCATTTTTTCAAAGATATGAAAGGACAAACTTTGAGCAAATCGACCTTTACGGCGAAATTTTTTTTATTGCTTTTTTCGGATTTTATTAATTAGTCTGTTGTAACAATAAGTTAGCTCAGAACAGCATACCGTGCGGTTTTATGATTTAATTTTCAGAATAAAATGCGTTTGCGTGAAATTGCTTAAAATATATTCACTGAATCACGCAAACGCACGATTTATATACCAAAAAGTAAGAATATCAGCCGCGTTTTGTGGCGGTGATCCGGCACCATTCTTCTTTTTCGGCAATCTCATCAATCTCAAAGGCGTCACGATAAGCCTCTGCCACGCCTTCCGCCTGGGTTGCGAGCACGCCGGATAATCCGAGTAATCCGCCGGCCTGCGGCAGCGCGCCGATCACCGGCGCCAGTTCACGCAGCGGACCGGCCAGGATATTGGCCACCACAACGTCCGCAGAGAGCGTCTGCGGCTTTTTATCAGAGAGGTAAAGGGTCAGCTTGTCTGAGACGCCGTTACGCTCTGCGTTGTCCCTGCTGGCCTGAATCGCCTGCGGGTCGATATCGATACCGATAGCTTCTTTGGCGCCCAGTTTGAGGGCGGCGATCGCCAGGATCCCGGAGCCGCAGCCGAAATCGATCACGGTTTTACCGTTCAGATCCAACCCGTCAAGCCATTCCAGGCACAGAGACGTGGTCGGATGGGTACCGGTACCGAATGCAAGACCCGGATCGAGCATCACATTGACCGCATCCGGGTCAGGGATTTCACGCCAGCTCGGGCAGATCCACAGACGCTGACCGAAACGCATCGGGTGGAAGTTATCCATCCACTCGCGTTCCCAGTCTTTGTCTTCAATCTGTTCGATTTTATGGACAAAGTGTTCGCCGAGCAGCGGGTGCTGCTGTAATTGCGCAACAACGGCTTTCATGTCTGTTTCAGCGTCATACAGGCCGATCACGTCGGTGTCGCCCCACAGGCGGGTTTCCCCCGGCAGCGGTTCAAAAATCGGGGTGTCGTGGCTGTCCTGAAAGGTGACGGAGACGGCACCGGTTTCAGTCAGTTCATCACCGATAACTTCGGCATCAGCACCGGTGGAATTTAAGCGTATTTGGATCCAGGGCATAACATACTCTTTATAAAAAAGCCCCTGTATAACAGGGGCCTGAGAAAGAAAAGCGACAGAAAATCAGACCTCGTGCAGGCCGAGTTTCTTCTCCAGATAATGGATGTTGGTGCCGCCTTTACAGAAGTTCTCATCATTCATAATCAGCTGGTGCAGCTCGATATTGGTTTTAATACCGTCGATAATCAGTTCCGCCAGCGCATTTTTCATACGGGCGATAGCAATTTCACGGGTTTCACCATAGGTGATGAGTTTACCGATCATGGAATCATAATACGGCGGCACAGTATAACCGGCGTAAATATGAGACTCCCAGCGGACACCGAAACCACCCGGAGAGTGGAAGCGGGTAATTTTGCCCGGGCTCGGCAAGAAGGTGTGCGGATCTTCGGCGTTGATACGGCATTCGATCGCGTGACCTTTGACTTTGATATCGTCCTGTTTCACAGAGAGCGGCAGGCCGGATGCGACACGCAGCTGCTCTTTGATCAGGTCAACACCGGTGATCATTTCAGTGACCGGGTGCTCTACCTGAATACGGGTGTTCATTTCGATGAAATAGAATTCGCCGTTTTCAAACAGGAACTCAAACGTACCGGCACCACGGTAGCCGATATCGATACAGGCTTTGGCACAACGTTCGCCGATGCTTTTGCGCAGCGCCGGGGTGATACCCGGTGCAGGGGCTTCTTCGACCACTTTCTGGTGACGGCGCTGCATGGAGCAGTCGCGTTCCGCCAGATAGATGGCGTTGCCCTGACCATCTGCCATCACCTGGATTTCAACGTGACGCGGGTTCTCAAGGAATTTTTCCATGTAAACCATGTCGTTGTTGAAAGCCGCTTTGGCTTCGGCTTTGGTCATTGCAATCGCTTCTTCCAGGTCTTCATCATTGCGGACAACGCGCATACCGCGTCCGCCGCCGCCGCCGGAGGCTTTGATGATGACCGGGAAACCGATACGTTTGGCAATGGTGTGGTTCAGCGGCATATCGTCGCTGAGCGGGCCGTCAGAGCCCGGTACACACGGAACGCCGGTTTCTTTCATCGCGCGGATAGCAGACACTTTGTCGCCCATCAGGCGGATGGTTTCAGCTTTCGGGCCGATAAACGTGAAGCCGGAGCGTTCAACCTGCTCGGCAAAATCAGCGTTTTCAGATAAGAATCCGTACCCCGGGTGGATGGCCTGTGCGCCGGAAATTTCAGCGGCAGAGATAATGGCCGGGATATTCAGATAACTTTTCGCAGAGGCCGCCGGACCGATACAGATGGTCTCGTCAGCCAGCAGAACGTGTTTTAAATCACGATCCGCGGAAGAGTGAACAGCGACCGCTTTGATCCCGAGCTCTTTACAGGCCCGCAGGATCCGCAGTGCAATTTCACCCCGGTTGGCAATAAGGATTTTTTCCAGCATGATTCGCCCCGTTATTCGATGACGACCAGTGGCTCGTCAAATTCGACAGCATCGCCGTCTTTTAACAGAATTGCTTTAACCACACCGGCTTTGTCAGCTTCGATCTGGTTCATCATTTTCATGGCTTCGACGATGCACAGGGTGTCACCGACGTTGACCTGTTTACCGACTTCAATAAAGGCTTTCGCATCCGGGCTTGGTGAGCGGTAGAACGTACCGACCATCGGAGAGCGGACCACATGACCGGCAATCTCTTTTTCCGGTGCCGGATCAGCCAGACCTGCGGATGGTGCCACAGCGGCTGCTAATGCAGGCTGCTGAACAGGTGCGCTGTATTGCTGTGGTACGGCCATAGCCTGAACCGGTAACGCGCGGCTGATGCGTACTGACTCTTCGCCTTCAGAAATTTCCAGCTCAGAAATACCGGACTCTTCGACCAGCTCGATCAGTTTTTTTATTTTACGAATATCCATGAGATGATTCCGTACTCTTAGTGTTGAGTTAATTGTGACAGACGGTGAACCGCTGCCTGTAAAGCATAACGGTAGCCTTCCGCACCCAGCCCGCAGATAACACCGGTGGCGATATCAGAGAGATAAGAGTGGTGACGGAACGGCTCCCGTGCGTGTACATTCGACAGATGGATCTCGATAAACGGGATGCTGACGGCCAGCAGGGCATCACGCAGAGCCACACTGGTGTGAGTGAGTGCAGCCGGGTTTATCAGAATAAAATCGGTGTTTCCCCGTGCAGCATGAATTCTGTCGATGAGTTCGTGCTCGGCGTTGGATTGCAGGTGGCTTAGTGTAACGCCACACTGACCGGCATCCCGGGTCAGCGTTGCAACGATATCCGCGAGCGTGAGCGTCCCGTATTTATCGGGTTCCCGCGTGCCCAGCAGGTTAAGATTCGGGCCGTTCAGTAACAAAATATGATAACTTTCGGTCATCCTGCCGGTATCTCCTGCAATCTAACGTAAACGCACAAGATAACGCGATGTTAATGCGTTGTCACCTTTTTCTCACCGCAGGCAATATTAATTTTTACAGAGGAAGGGCGACATTATAAACATTTCATTGCAGTTCGCAGCAAAATACTGGTCTGAACAGACCGGAACCGCGACAGGGCTGACCAGTTCATCATACGCATTATCTGAATATCCGGGGGAAATAACCGCCGTTTGCATCCATTTGCTGATAGTAGTCTGCCTGCCGGTTTTTTAACAGGCACGCCCGGACATCAGGGTGTTTTTCTGCCGGTGTGCTCACATAACCGGCATTCCGGAGGCGGATATTACGTAAGATGAACAGCGCAGAAATAAGCCGTTGTGAATAGTTGTCTGCCGTTGATGATGCGTTATAGTGCATCCGCGCCGGGAAATTGGCAAGTTCCGCAGATATTACGGCGGTCAATACGGACTGAGCGGGATATAACGGGGCTGTATCCGGGATACGGCTATTTATAGTTACGGCTATTTTGAGATTATTCTGAGTCAGTCGTGTTGCTTATTCATCATAATCCGGCGAATAACCCGGTGTTTTTGTCGTCTTATCGGGGATTAAGCCGCTTGTTTTAATGCGAGGATAGAAACAACGGGCGTCAGGCCGATTGTAAGATTGCGTATATTATATAGAATCCGGTTGAACTTGATGCATAGTTACCGGTCAACTGTTCGGAAGTTTGCAGGAATTAATGACGAAAAGAAGGCCGCAGCCGGATTTTTTACATTAATTTTAATCTGCCTGCGCGTATTTTATCAAATAAGTGAAAAAGTCTGCGTTTTTATGCAGCTTTATACTGCGCAGTATATAAAAATTATCTAGAATAGACCGCTCCCTGATGTGATGTGGACACGCTGCCGGCAAGGTGCAATCTGTGGCTTGTCGCAAAGAAACGTGGTTGGTAAAGTAGACGGGTTTTTCCCCGTCCCCGGCTTGCAGGATTATCCTTTTGTATGTTTAAAAAAATTCGTGGCATGTTTTCCAACGACTTGTCGATTGACCTGGGTACAGCCAATACCCTGATTTATGTCAAAGGACAAGGCATTGTTCTGGATGAACCGTCTGTCGTGGCTATCCGCCAGGATCGTCCGGGTTCAACCAAAAGTGTTGCTGCTGTTGGCCATGAGGCCAAACGCATGCTGGGTCGTACCCCCGGCAATATCGCAGCAATCCGTCCGATGAAAGACGGTGTTATCGCTGACTTTTTTGTGACCGAGAAAATGCTCCAGCATTTTATCAAACAGGTTCACAGTAACAGTTTTATGCGCCCGAGCCCGCGTGTTCTGGTGTGTGTGCCGGTCGGCGCAACCCAGGTTGAACGCCGTGCTATCCGTGAATCCGCGCTCAGCGCCGGTGCACGTGAAGTGTATCTGATTGAAGAGCCGGTTTCGGCGGCTATCGGTGCCGGTTTACCGGTATCAGAAGCGACCGGTTCCATGGTGGTGGATATCGGCGGCGGTACCACCGAAGTGGCGGTTATCTCCCTGAATGGTGTGGTGTATTCTTCGTCTGTCCGTATCGGCGGCGACCGTTTCGACGAAGCTATCATTAACTATGTGCGCCGTAACTATGGTTCACTGATTGGTGAAGCCACCGCAGAACGCATCAAACACGAAATCGGTTCGGCTTACCCGACTGACGAAGTGCTTGAAATTGAAGTCCGCGGCCGTAACCTGGCGGAAGGGGTTCCGCGCGGTTTCACCCTGAACTCCAACGAAATTCTGGAAGCCCTCCAGGAACCGCTGACCGGTATTGTCAGCGCAGTGATGCTGGCGCTGGAACAGTGCCCGCCGGAGCTGGCATCCGATATTTCCGAACGCGGAATGGTGCTGACCGGCGGTGGTGCGCTGCTGCGTAACCTGGATCGCCTGCTGATGGAAGAAACCGGGATTCCGGTGATCGTCGCGGAAGATCCGCTGACCTGTGTCGCCCGCGGCGGCGGCAAAGCTCTTGAGATGATCGATATGCACGGCAGCGATCTTCTCAGTGAAGAATAAGCGGACTCCCGTCCGTTCAATACTGCAGGCCGGGGGAGTCCGCTCCCCCTGCTCGCCGGATTCACACTCTGTCTTCCCGGACGGAATTACTGTAGTGCCTGATATCGCATCCTATGAAGCCGATTTTTAGCCGGGGGCCTTCCCTTCAGATTCGCATTATTGTTGCGGTTATTTTTGCCATCGGACTGATTGTGGTTGATAACCGGATTGATGCTTTTACCAAAATCCGTAACTATCTGGATACGGCGGTCAGCCCGTTCTATTTTTTAGCCAACGGCCCGCGTCAGTTACTGGACGGTATCTCTGATAATTTTGCCACCCGCGAACAGCTGGAATTTGAAAACCGTGCGCTGCGCCAGGAACTGCTGGTTAAAAGCAGTCAGAATCAGCTGCTTGAACAATTTAAGCAGGAAAATGCCCGGCTGCGGGAACTGCTTGGTTCACCGCTGCGTCAGGATGAGCACATGATGGTCACTCAGGTGATGGCGGGGGCCAATACCCCGTACCGTGACCAGGTCGTGATCGACAAAGGCAGCCGTGACGGCGTGTATGACGGCCAGCCGGTGATCAGTGATAAAGGTGTGGTGGGGCAGGTGATTGCCGTGTCCCAGTTAACCAGCCGCGTTCTGCTGATCTGCGATACCACCCACGCACTGCCGATTCAGGTGCTGCGTAACGATATTCGTGTCATTGCATCCGGTACCGGATGTAATGACGATTTACAGCTTGAACCTCTGCCGAACAATATTGATATCCGCGTGGGGGATGTGCTGGTCACATCCGGCCTCGGCGGTCGTTTCCCGGAAGGGTATCCGGTCGGGATCGTCTCTTCGGTGAAAGTGGATAATCAGCGCGCTTATACTATTATCAGTGCCAAACCAACAGCAGATCTTCAGCGTCTGCGTTATCTGCTCTTATTATGGGGCGGAGACAGCAACCCGCGTGACCCTTCCGGCCCGTCTGAAGTGTACCGCGCAGCCAATGAGCGTATTATGCAGGTGATGCCGCAGGTGATCCCATCCGTTGCGGCGCCGGAAACGGACCCGGCAGCGGTACTGCCGGACGCGCCGCCATCCTCCGCCGGTACGACACCGCCGAACTTGGCTAAGCCAAAGCCTGAACAGCCAAAACCGGCAGACAGCCCGGCCACTGCCGCACCTGCCGCTCAGGATCCGGCGGCGGATACCGCACCGGCCCGGCCGCTGAGGATGAGGCCGCAGCAATGAATACCTACCGGGGACAAAACCGGATTATTGTCTGGCTCTCCTTTCTGATAGCCCTGGTCCTGCAGATTATGCCCTGGCCGGAGCAGATTCAGTTTTACCGTCCGTCGTGGGCGATGCTGTTTCTGATCTACTGGGTGATGGCGCTGCCGCACCGGGTCAGTGTCGGCTCCGCTTTCTTTCTCGGTATGATTATTGACCTGATTGAAGGCTCCACACTGGGTGTACATGCCCTGAGTCTGTCTATCGTCGCTTATCTGGTCTCATTCAGACATCAGCTGCTGCGCAATATGGCGCTGTGGCAGCAGTCGCTGGTTATTATGGTGCTGTCAGTACTGATGCAGTTCTTTGTTTTCTGGTCAGAATTTCTGTTGTCCGATATTGTGTTTCATCCGGAAGTCTTCTGGAACAGTCTGGTCAATGGTATCTTATGGCCATGGATTTTTTTATTACTGCGTGAAACCCGCCGTCACTTTTCTGTTCATTAATCAGGGAACGGCGGCGTGATACGTGAACAAAACGTCAGGACCTCTGAATGCTGCCGATTTACCTTGCTTCAACCTCTCCCCGCCGCCGGGAACTTATCCGGCTGCTGAATGTTCAGTGTGAAACACTTTCCCCCTGTATTGATGAAGTCCACCGTGACGGTGAACCCGCAGCGGATTACGTGGTACGTCTGGCGCGGGAAAAAGCACAGGCCGGTGTGGCGCTGGCTGCAGAAGATCGTCCGGTTATCGGCTCTGATACCATTGTGGTACTCGGCGGTGATATTCTGGAGAAACCCCGTGATGCGGCACATGCCTTTGCCATGCTCAGTGCATTATCCGGCTGTACCCATCAGGTGATGACGGCGGTCGCGGTTTCTGATCGTTTCCGGACACTGAGTACATTGATTGTGACGGATGTGACATTCCGCCGGTTATCAGATGACGAAATAAACGAGTATATTCAGACAGGTGAACCGATGGACAAAGCCGGTGCGTACGGCATCCAGGGCCCGGGCGGGCGCTATGTCCGCAAAATTAACGGTAGCTATCATGCTGTGGTGGGATTACCGTTAGTGGAGACCGAAGAATTAATTAAGCGGTACACGGATACCCTGAACGGGGTTGTACCGGAACATATTGACGGGAAAGAAATACCATGACAGCCGAGCTATTAGTCAACGTGACCCCGTCTGAAACACGGGTCGCTTATATTACCGGCGGGATCCTTCAGGAAATTCATATTGAGCGCGAGGCTAAACGCGGTATCGTCGGCAATATCTATAAAGGGCGTGTGAGCCGGGTGCTGCCCGGAATGCAGGCGGCCTTTATCGATATTGGCCTGGATAAAGCAGCCTTTCTGCATGCCTCGGATATTATTCCGCACACGGAATGTATTTCCGGGGATGAAAAAGAGAAATTCCGCACCCGTGATATCGGGGAACTGGTCC
This sequence comes from Morganella sp. GD04133, assembly GCF_029835375.1. Classification (NCBI taxonomy): domain Bacteria; kingdom Pseudomonadati; phylum Pseudomonadota; class Gammaproteobacteria; order Enterobacterales; family Morganellaceae; genus Morganella; species Morganella sp. GD04133. The sequence goes on from NZ_JAODZS010000052.1 coordinate 11,104, forward strand.
ATCAGGGGCAGGATCTTATTGTGCAGGTGGTCAAAGATCCGCTGGGTACCAAAGGCGCGCGTCTGACCACCGATATCACGCTGCCTTCCCGCTACCTGGTCTTTATGCCGGGCGCGTCTCATGTCGGGGTTTCCCAGCGCATTGAGAGTGAAGAAGAGCGTGAGCGCCTGAAAAACATTGTGGCGGGTTATTGTGATGAGGACGGCGGTTTTATTATCCGCACGGCGGCGGAAGGCGTCGGGGAAGAAGAACTGACCTCTGATGCCGCGTTTCTGCGCCGGTTGTGGACCAAGGTTATCCAGCGCAAAAAACGCAATACCACCCGCACCAAAATCTACGGTGAACTGGCGCTGGCGCACCGCATTCTGCGGGATTTTGCCGGTGAGTCACTCGACCGCATCCGGATTGATTCCCGGCTGAGCTTCAAAGAGTTACAGGAATTTGTGGATGATTACATCCCGGAAATGACCGCCAAACTGGAGTTGTACCAGGGAAGTCAGCCGATTTTTGACCTCTACGATACTGAAAATGAAATTCAGCGGGCGATGGAGCGCAAGGTTGAAATGAAGTCAGGCGGATACCTGATTATCGACCAGACTGAGGCGATGACCACCATCGATATCAACACCGGCGCGTTTGTCGGGCACCGCAATCTGGAAGAAACCATTTTCAATACCAATATCGAGGCCACACAGGCGATTGCGCGGCAGTTACGTCTGCGTAACCTCGGTGGTATTATTATCATTGATTTCATTGATATGATCGATGATGACCACCGCCGCCGGGTGCTGAGTTCGCTGGAGCTGGCGCTGGCCAAAGATCGTGTGAAAACCACCATCAACGGTTTTTCTCAGCTCGGGCTGGTGGAGATGACCCGCAAGCGCACGCGGGAGAGCCTTGAACATGTCCTGTGCGAGAAGTGCCCGACCTGTCAGGGGCGCGGCAGTGTCCGCTCGGTGGAAACGGTCTGCTATGAAATTCTGCGTGAAATTGTCCGCGTGCACCACCTGCTGGATGTTGACCGCTTCCTCGTCTATGCCTCACCGGCAGTGACTGAGGCATTGCAGGGAGATGAATCCCATGCACTGGCAGAGGTGGAGATTTTTGTCGGTAAACAGGTTCAGGTTCGCGCAGAACCGCTCTACAGTCAGGAACATTTTGATGTCGTTATGATGTAATTCATTGGCGGTACACTGCCGGATATAAGCGGATATCCGGTTCCGCCGGCCTTGACAGCTGCAGGAGAAGGAGAGCCAGTGAGGCGACTGCCCGGGATTTTACTGACATGTGTGATTGTAATCGTGATTGCTGCGGCACTGGTGCTCGGCGGTCTGCGCTATCTGCTGCCTCAGATTAATGAATACCGCCCGCAGATCGAACAAAAACTCTCGCAGATGACCGGTGCCACGGTCAGAATCGGGGAAATCAGCGGCCGCTGGCAGGGATTCGGCCCGGCGCTGACACTCCGTGACCTGACGGTTACCGCCCCGGACGCAGACATTTCAGCTGAAAAAATCGACCTCTCTCTGGATATCTGGCGGACACTGTTCCGTTTTCAGGTCAGTTTCTGTGATCTGACATTCTGGCATATGACGCTGGATTACAAACAGCCGCTGAGCAGTGACGGCAGCAGCATTGAAACGGATGATGCTCTGTCCGGACTCTGGCTGGAGCGCTTTGATAATTTTGATCTGCGCGACAGTGAAATCCGTTTTCTTACACCGTCCGGCGATCCCGCCACGTTGCTGGTTTCCCGTCTGTCATGGCTCAATCAGAGCAAACGCCACCGCGCCCAGGGGGAGATCAGTCTCTCCTCGGTGAATAACCCGCGCGGCTGGCTGCAGGTGCGTCTGGATCTGCGTGATGTTAACGGACTGCTGGATGAGGGAACGGTCTATCTCCAGGCGGATGATATTGATATGACACCGTGGTTCAGCCGCTGGCTGCGCGATAACACCGGGCTGAACAAGGCCGGTTTCAGCCTGGCCGGGTGGATGACGGTGGAGAAGGGGACGATAACCCGGGGCCTGGTCAGACTGAACTCCGGTGAGGCGGACTGGCTGGTCGGTAAGGACACGCACACCCTGGAAGTTCAGGATCTGCTGGTGCAGATGCGCCGCCAGGGGGAAGGCTGGCTGTTTAATATCCCGGATCTGCTGAACCTGAAAACTGACGGACAGCAGTGGCCGGAGGGCAGTCTGTCTCTGCTTTATATCCCGGCATCGGCTAAATACGGCGGCAATCCGCATCTGCGTATCCGTGCCAATGATATTGAGCTGGCACGTCTGAGCAGTATTGTGCCGACATTCTCTTTCCTCACCAATGATATTGTCAAAGCCTGGCAGGAGCGCGAGCCGTCAGGTCTTATCCGTGATTTTGCTCTTGATATCACCCCTGCTGCCCCGGAAAACCTCGAACTGGATGTTTCCTGGCAGGATGTCAGCTGGAAAGCCCGGGAAGAATTACCGTCAGTATCCCATTTCAGCGGCGTATTGCGCGGCGGACAGTCACGCGGCATTCTGCGTTTTGCCCTCGATGACAGTGTACTGGACTACCGCCCGATGTTTACCGCACCGCTGGCGGTATCAGAAAGCCGCGGACAGGTGCAGTGGCGTAATACCGGCGGCAACTTCAGCCTCTGGAGTGATAATTTAGATCTGCAATCCGGCGCACTGCGGGCGAACGGCAACTTCCGTTATCAGCATGATAAGGACAGGCCGCCGTCACTCGGTATCCTCGGCGGCGTGACGCTGACAGATGCCGGGGAAGCCTGGCGCTATTTTCCTGTGCCGCTGATGGGGGAATTCCTGAGCGAATACCTGACGCAGGCGCTGATTGCCGGGAAAGCGGAAAATGCCACTGTGATATTTCAGGGCAACCCGGCGGACTTTCCGTTCCGTAAAAACGAAGGGCAGTTTCAGATTTGGGTGCCGCTGCGTGACGCCACCTTTAAATATGATCCGGAATGGCCGGCGCTTATCAACATGGATGCGGATCTGAATTTCCATAACCAGGGGCTGTGGATCAGTGCGCAGGAAGCAAAACTGGGCGAGGCTACCGCCCGTAATCTGAAAGCGGATATTCCGGATTTTACGGTTGAGCACCTGTATATTCAGTCCGATATTGAAGGTAAAGGCGAATCGCTGGGCAGGTATTTTGATGAAACCCCGATGAAGGGGTCTATCGGTAATACCCTGGCGCAGCTGAAAATCGGCGGAGAGGTGACCGGTGATCTTAAACTGGAAATCCCGCTTAACGTCAATGAGATGGTGCGGGCAACCGGGCATGTTAATCTGAAAAATAATGATATTGATGTGGTGCCGCTCGGCAGCACACTCAAAAATGTCAGCGGACAGTTCCGCTTTGATAACGGTGACCTGGAAAGTGACCGTATCACGGCACACTGGTTCGGGCAGCCGCTGAATATCCGCTTTACCACCAAAGAAAACCCGTCTGATTTCGCCGTCAATATCGATCTGGACGCTGACTGGCAAATGAAGGGCATAGACGGGATACCGGCGGCGATAAAACAGCACGTAACGGGGTCGTTCCCGTGGACGGGGGATGTGAAGATTACCCTGCCGCAGAAAGGGGAAATGCGTTATACCGTGGATCTGGAGGGTCAGACCGGCAAACTGACCAGCAGCTCTTTACCGGCTGTCCGGCGCTGGGCCGCGGAGAGCGGCACCCTGAATGTGCATGCCAGCGGGACAGAACACACCCTGAAAGCCGGAGGAACCGTCGGTAAATCGTTCAGCGTTCTGACGGACTGGCGCCTCGGCGATATCCTCACGCTTAATGGTGCGGTAATCGTTCCGGGCACAAAAGTGCCGGAGAAAGTTACCCCGGATGTCATCAGTATTGCCCTGCCGCCGATCAGCGGTGAAGAGTGGGTCGGCGCGCTGGCGGTTGCCGGTCAGAATCATCAGCAGTCTGCCGCACTGAAACTGCCGGGGAATATTGATATTTCCGCGCCTTATGCGGACTTCGCCGGACAGCGCTGGAATCAGATAAAACTGCGCATTCATCCGCAGGAAAATGGCTGGCTGCTCAGCTCAGACAGTCAGGAGCTGCGCGGGGATGTCCGTATTCCGGCCTCCGGGCCATGGCAGGCGAGTATCGATTATCTCTACTATAATCCGGAGTCGATTCAGAACGCCCTGCCGGAATCACAGCGCAATGAAACCACCAAAACGGATTACCGTGTCGGCAGCTGGCCTGCGGTCACGCTGCGCTGTGAAGCCTGCTGGGTGAGCGGTCTGAATATCGGTACGGTGAATGCGAAAGTCTGGCCGGACAATAATTCACTGGTGCTGGATGCGGCAACAGTCAAAAACAGTGCCAGTGAACTGACCCTCAGCGGTCGCTGGGATGCCGGACCTGCGCCGCTGTCGCACTTTAAAGGGCAGTTTAAGGGGCCGGTCTTTGATAATATGGCGGCGTATTTCGGGGTACTGGTGCCTATCACCGGCTCACCGTTTACTGTGGATTTTGACCTGAACTGGCGGGATGTTCCGTGGTCGCCGGATGTGGCAACCCTGAACGGCATCATCAGCACGTCGCTCGGTAAAGGAGCGATTGAGCGGATGGGCGGCGGTAACGCCGGTAAACTGCTGCGGCTCGTCAGTTTTGATGCGTTACTGCGCAAATTACAGCTCGATTTTACGGATACCTTCAGCAATGATTTCGTTTTTGACAGCATACGTGGCAAAGGCGTGATAAAAGAGGGTGTTTTAAAGACAACCGATACCCGCGTGGACGGATTAATTGCGGATATCAGCTTTAGCGGTTCAGTTTATCTTGTGGAGCGTCGTATTGATATGTCGGTGGTTGTCACACCGGAACTCTCTGCGACGGTCGGGGTGGCGACAGCCTTTGTGGTTAACCCGATAGCCGGAGCGGCAGTCTTTGTGGCGAGTAAGGTACTCGGCCCGCTCTGGAGTAAAATTTCGGTGATACGGTATCACCTGAGCGGTAGTTTAGAAGAGCCGAAGATAGATGAAGTTTTGCGTCAGTTAAAGGAGACCCGGGAATGAAAAACGCAAATGTGGCTTTATTGCAGCTGTGCAGCGGCACAAATATTAAACACAATTTGGCGCAAATCGAACAACAGATCAAACAACTGCCTGATAATATCAAACTGGTGATGACACCGGAAAATGCGCTGATTTTTGCATCAGGCAACACCTATCAGAAATATGCGGAAGTGCAGGGCGAAGGCCCGCTGCAGTCAGCCGTCGCTGACATGGCGCGCCGCTACGGGGTGTGGATCCTGGTCGGCTCAATGCCGCTGATCAGCCGCGAAGACCCGGCGCGCATCACCAGCAGCAGCCTGCTGTTTGATGATAAAGGGGAAATCAAAGCCCGTTATGACAAAATTCACATGTTTGATGTGAATATCGATGATGAGCAGGGTTCATACAATGAATCAAAAATCTTCCAGCGCGGCGAGCACATCACCGTGGTGGATACCCCGGTTGGTCGTCTCGGTATGACCATCTGTTATGATCTGCGTTTCCCGGGGCTGTTCCAGGCACTGCGTGAGCAGGGCGCGGAGATTATCTCTGTTCCGGCGGCCTTTACCCGGCTGACCGGCAAATCTCACTGGGAGCCGCTGCTGCGTGCCCGTGCGATTGAAAACCAATGCATTATCCTGGCGCCGGCACAGGTCGGTGTGCACGGCACCCGCCGCACATGGGGACATACCATGGCGGTTGACGGCTGGGGCAAAGTGATGAAGAAAAACACGGATGCGGTGGCCGCCATCGGCGTTGATATCCGTCCGGACAGCTTAACCTCAATGCGTGAACAGATCCGCGTGGTGAAACATAACCGTTTCCGCCCGCAGCTGACCTCACTGATTGAGAAAAACACCACAGGTAAAGAGTAAATTATGAGTTTTTCAACTGTCAGTAATCATTTGCTGACCGCCCATGATCTTGACGAACAGGATCTCTTTTCTGTCCTCACACAGTTAGCAGATCGCCATATTGATTATGGCGATCTGTATTTTCAGAGCAGTTTTCATGAAGCCTGGGTGCTGGAAGATAAAATTATCAAAAACGGCTCTTACAATATTGACCAGGGTGTCGGGATCCGCGCCGTCAGCGGCGAGAAAACCGGCTTTGCCTATGCGGATCAGATAAGCCTGACCGCATTACAGCAGAGTGCCTCCGCCGCCCGCAGTATTGTCCGTGAGCAGGGTAACGGACAGGTGCAGAGCCTGCACCGTGTCAATAACACGGCACTCTATGCCGCGCTCGATCCGCTGCGTGCAATGCCGCGCGAGGAAAAAATCGCACTGCTGCATCGTCTTGACCGTGTGGCACGGGCGGAAGATCCGCGTGTGCAGGAAGTGAATGCCAGCCTGACCGGTGTGTATGAAGAAGTGCTGGTGGCTGCCACTGACGGCACACTGGCAACGGATATCCGTCCGCTGGTGCGCCTGTCTGTCAGTGTGCTGGTGGAAGAGGACGGCAAACGCGAACACGGCGGCAGCGGCGGCGGCGGTCGTTTTGGTTATGAATATTTCCTCGGTACGGAAGACGGTGAGATCCGCGCAGACCATTTTGCCCGTGAAGCGGTGCGCATGGCACTGGTGAATCTCTCTGCCGTTGCGGCACCGGCCGGATCAATGCCGGTTGTGCTGGGCGCGGGCTGGCCGGGCGTATTACTGCATGAAGCGGTCGGTCATGGCCTGGAAGGGGATTTCAACCGCCGTGGTGCATCGGTATTCAGCGGAAAAATCGGTCAGCAGGTCACATCATCACTCTGTACCATTGTTGATGACGGTACTATCGGCGATCGCCGCGGTTCACTGGCAATTGATGACGAAGGTGTACCGGGACAGTATAACGTCCTGATCGAAAACGGTATTCTGAAAGGTTATATGCAGGATAAGCTCAACGCCCGTCTGATGGGGGTTGACCCGACCGGTAACGGCCGCCGTGAATCCTATGCTCATCTGCCGATGCCGCGCATGACCAACACCTATATGCTGGCGGGGGAATCATCACCGGAAGCGATTATCGCCAGTGTGAAAAACGGCCTGTATGCCCCGAATTTCGGCGGTGGTCAGGTGGATATCACCTCCGGTAAGTTTGTGTTCTCGACATCTGAAGCGTATCTCATTGAAAACGGTAAGATTACCAAACCGGTAAAAGGCGCGACACTGATTGGCTCCGGTATTGAGGCCATGCAGCAGGTCTCGATGGTCGGTAATGACCTGAAACTGGATAAAGGTGTCGGTGTGTGCGGTAAAGAAGGCCAGAGCGTGCCGGTGGGTGTCGGTCAGCCGACCCTGAAACTGGACAGCATTACTGTCGGCGGAACGGCCTGATGATGAAAAAATACGGCACGCTGGTGATTGTTCTGATTGTGGCGGTCTCTGCCTGGCTGGCAGGGTTACCGGGGCAGTTTATCGATACCCGTCCGTCAGAGCCGGTACCGCAGCAGACAGAGCAGCCGCAGAGCATTGATGCGTTGACAGCACAGGCACGGGTGGTCAGCTATGTGCAGCAGCACCAGCGTCTGCCGGATTACTATGTGACGAAAAAAGCCGCCCGTAATGCGGGCTGGCAGCCGTCAAAAGGCAATCTCTGTGAGGTGATGCCGGGTAAGGCTATCGGCGGTGACCGTTTCGGCAACCGGGAAAAAGGGTTGCCGGATGCACCATCACGGCAGTGGTTTGAAGCGGATATTAACTATAACTGCGGTCATCGCGGCAGTGATCGTCTGCTTTACTCCAGTGACGGGCTGATTTATGTCACCACCGATCATTACCGTTCATTTCAGCAGGCCAATTAATCCATGACACCTGATATCAGCATTGTGCGTTTTGATTTCCGTACCATCCGGACAACAGACGATTTTTATCAGCAGTTCAGTGATAAATTTCAGCTGCCGTACTTCGGGTGTAACACGGATGCACTGTGGGACATGCTGACAGGCGGGATTGATCTGCCGGTGATACTGGCGTTTGAACATATTACCGCACGGCAGCGGCGGCTGTTTTCAGCCATTATCGGCACCTGCCGGGATGCGGAGGAAGAGTGGCCGGGGGATATTCAGCTGGTGCTGACCCCCCTGACCATGACGGCGGATTAAGCGCTTTCTGCCAGTTCTTTCAGATACTGGAACAGCTGGCGGTAAGCTTTCGGCGGTTTATTGCCTTCGCGCTCTTTTTTCGCATTGCGGATAAGCGTACGCAGCTGCTGGCGATCAAGGTGCGGGAACAGCGCAACGGCTTCTTCCGTCACGGTATCATCACCGCTGACCAGGCGTTCGCGCAGATCTTCGAGTTTATGCAGCAGGACAACCTGCTGGTTATGGCGGTTTTTCAGTTTGTCGAGTGCCGTGGTAATCGGCTCCGGGTCACGGGCCCGCAGCAGTTTACCGATGAGCTGTAACTGACGGCGCAGGCCTTCGCGCTTGATTTTTTGTGCAAGCAGGATGGCCTCGAGCAGCTGTTCATCCAGCGGAATACGTTCCAGCTGGGTCTTGCTCAGTGCAACCAGTTCAGCGCCGAGTTTTTTCAGGACTTCCGCATCGCGTTTAATTTCGCTTTTGCTGACCCAGATTATCTCGTCATCCTCTTCCTCCTGAGGAAGTGCGTCGGGTTCTTCAAACCAGTCTTCAGGCTGCTTTGCCATAATAGTATTTCCTGTGGCGAAACACAGAGCGGCGGGTGCCGGATGATCTCTGTGTTTGTGAGTGTTAACATTTGATTATTGCGTATTGTAACCGGGGAAAAGGCCGGATAACACCTATTCAGCTGTCTGATTAGCTGACGGCCCCTTAATTTATTGAATTGGAACCTGATTGATGAATATCACTTCTCAGATTATGGCGCAGCGTACGCGCCTGGAACAAGCGGTTTCGCAGGCACTGAGTATTGCACAGAAAGGGTGTGACAGCGCCGAGGTTGCTGTCAGCCGGACCACCGGGATGAGTGTGAGCACCCGTATGGGTGAGGTGGAGAATGTCGAGTTTAACAGTGACGGCGCACTGGGGATCACGGTGTATCATAACCAGCGCAAAGGCAGTGCATCCTCCACCGATTTAAGCGAAGAGGCGATTGCCCGTACCGTACAGGCGGCGATCGACATTGCGAAATATACATCTGAAGATCCGTGTTCGGGCCCGGCAGATCGCGATTTGCTGGCTTTCGAGGCACCGGATCTGCAACTGTTTTATCCGTCCGAAGTGAGTGCTGACCAGGCGATCGACTACGCCGCCAATGCGGAAAAAGCGGCACTGAGTGCCGACCCGCGCATCACCAACACAGAAGGCGGCAGCTTTAACAGCCATTACGGCATCCGTGTGTTCGGTAACACGCTGGGTATGCTGCAAAGCTACTGCAGCAGCCGTCACTCCATGTCCGCCTGTGTGATCGCGGAAGAGAACGGCGATATGGAGCGTGATTACGCTTACACCATTGCCCGTAAGCTGGATGACCTGAAATCCGCACAGTGGGTGGGGGAAGAGTGTGCCCGGCGGACGTTGTCCCGTCTCGCACCGCGCAAACTGGCAACACAGAAAGCGCCGGTGATTTTTGCCCCGGAAGTGGCAACCGGCCTGTTCGGGCATCTGGTCGGGGCGATCAGCGGCACCTCCGTATACCGCAAATCCACTTTCCTGCTCGACAGCCTCGGCAAACAGATCCTGCCGGACTGGCTGACTATCCGCGAACTGCCGCATGTGATCGGCGGCCTGGCCTCCGCCCCGTTTGACAGCGAGGGGGTCCGCACAGAAGATCGCCTGATTATCGAAAACGGTGTGCTGAATAGCTGGCTGATGACCACCTACGCTGCCCGTAAACTGGGCCTGAAAAGCACCGGTCACGCAGGCGGTATTCACAACTGGCACATTGCCGGTCAGGGGCTGGGGTTTGACGACATGCTCAGAGAGATGGGTACCGGTCTGGTGGTGACCGAGCTGATGGGACAGGGTGTCAGCGGTATTACCGGTGATTACTCCCGTGGCGCATCGGGTTTCTGGGTGGAAAACGGCGAGATTCAGTATCCGGTCAGTGAAATCACCATTGCCGGCAACCTGAAAGACATGTGGGCCAACATTATTGCCACCGGCGACGATATTGAAACCCGCAGCAATATTCAGTGCGGCTCAGTCTGGCTGCCGGAAATGAGTATTGCGGGTCAGTAAGTGTTTTAGTGCATTAAAAACCCTGAC
>NZ_JAODZS010000053.1:0-21013 GCF_029835375.1 Morganella sp. GD04133
AACCAGGCGGTCTTTTACGGCAGGCAGATTGCCGTCATCCTGGAGATCTTCACCATCAGTATCAACAATAAACTGAGCCAGGATCGCGGTGAATACTGACGACTGCCGCCAGACTTTGTTCAGCTCCCTGGATTTGGCCACGCCACTCGTGAACCCGTTATGTCTGGCGACCAGGCTTTCATATTCCTGATTTGAGAGCACGTTTGCACCTTCGGATATACCGAAAGGGAGAAAATCATTTTTAGCCATAAAGCCTCTTGAATCGGGTTAAAGCGGGACCGCAAAGCCGCCGTTATCAAACCCGGCAATGTAGTCATTTGAGATGTCAAAACCGAACACGGATGATTTCGGTACGGAGTTGATGTAATACTGGTTCACACGGACACCTTCCGGCTTTACGCCGAGATAGCCCTGTTTTATGATGGATTTCGTCACTTCATCGACCACTGAACCGGTGATATAAACATCCATTGTCATGTTCTGGTTATCGATAAAGAAAATGCGGGTATCTTTTCCGGGCAACAGAGAACGGTAAATATCGACCAGGGATTCTGACGTTCCGTCCCAGTGGTTGGCCTTAATTTTAACTCTGATGATTGTCCGGTATGTGTCGTCGTCCAGTTCGGTAAATCCGCTGTCAGCATCAAATTCCCGCTTCCAGACACCCTGATCAAATCCGACATCATCTGTATCCTGAGAAAAATACACACCGGTTATCGGCGTGCTGATATACCGTGATATGCCTGTCCATTCACCGATGACATCCAGCTGAACGCCCGCGGCCTCTTCAAGAGAAAAGTATTTATTCAGATCTAGGGAAAGCCGGGTGATTTCTGACAGTGATTTGGTAATGAGATGGATGTGACTGACAAATTTATCTGCAGGTTGATGCCGTGACGTAATCAGACGTAAATAGTCTCTCATGTTGTCACTATCTCCACGTTATCCGGCTGACATGTGGCGAACTGGTTATATTTCATCGTGATGTTGTTTTCCGATACCGCGCCGGCGGACAGGTCGATTTCCAGACGGGAGATATAGAATGTTCCTCCTTCCGGATCTGCCTGGAGGTTTGCCGGTGAAAATAATTTCGTCCGGTAAATATCGGTTCCGATATCCAGATTATTCAGATAGTCCGTGACGGCATTCCGGATTTTATCCCCCACCAGTGTGGTATACCCCTCAAATGCCTCGAGGGTGATCCGGACAAACACAGGCATACTTTCCGGACGACTGAACCGGGTTGGAATGATTACCCCGTAGGCGTTGGTAATATTCACTTCAACATTCCCGAATGTTCCGGTGCCCGGTGTTTTTTTCAGGGCAATGACTTCAGCAATCCGCTGCGCGTCCCCGCCATCAACAATAAGTGCTATTGAATGCGGGGCTATACCCCGTGCATCGGTCACATCTGTATCGTTCTCAAAAGCGGTCAGACGTGCCACACCGGCTATCTGACTGACTGACCCGATAACACCCTCAAGAACCGTTCTGGATGGCAGTGACACGGATTTACGGCGGCGGAGGCGCAAATCACTGTCTGTTTCAACATTGCGTCCGACTGTTGCCATTGCTGTGTTGGTGACTGACTGCCACCCGCGTGTCGGTGTGCCGATCTGACTGACCTCGCCGGGCAGAGCAATAACAGATCCGGGCTTCAGACAAACAGCGGTTACCGTGATATACCCGTGCGTACCAATCACAACTGAGGCGGGAAGTGCCCAGGAGTTACCGGCTGAGTCACGCACCATGCCATTTTTTATCACGGTACCCACCTGCCCGGTAATGATGACATCAACGGTGGAATGTGATTCCGCATTACGGGACAAACCATTAATCGCCACGTTGTTGGACAGGGCCTGCCCGAAAGAGGTGGACGGGCTCAGTGAGTTATACGCGGTTATCACGGCGTTGTTTGCGTCATGAATTGCCAGGGCATAAATCGCCAGCATCTGCCCGTCTTTACTGTCCGGATCGATATAAATATCATCACCGTAAATCAGTCTGAATAACGCTTTCAGCTGGTCCAGTATCGCCGGATAATCCGGTGCGCTGATGCCTTTCTCCGTGATAACCGGCGCAAGCCCGACAGTTTCGATATTTAACATTATCCCTCACTTGTGATACGGGTTTCACCGTACAGAGTGTCTATGGTGGCCGTAATGGTTACCTTGCGTGCTGAGGTGTCCATATCCAGCCCGAATGCCGTTATTTTCGTGACACCCGGGGTATTCATGATCCGCTCTTTGACTGCCAGTGCGTAGCCCTGCCCGGGATTTTTACCAAGCCCTTTCTGCGCGTGAGGTGTACCCTCCCGGTCATCCAGGAACCATTCCCCGAGCCAGAGCTGTAACCGGCTTTTTACGGCCATAGCGACCGTCTCCGGAGTGTCTTTGCTGAACCGGCTGTGACCAAAGGTGTAATCACCGTTATCTTCTGTGCGGTACTGCATTACTTCGGCCCTCCCGTGTTTCCGCCGCCGGTTTCGACACCACCGTGGGTGTGCCCCGTCAGGCTTACGCCGCCTGCGGTAATATCGTTTTTCACCGTTACCGGCCCGTTCATCGTCGCCTGTCCGCCGTCCGTACCCATTCCCTGAGACAGATTGCCGTTGATGGTAACGTTGCCGTTCAGGACGATTTCCGGTGAGGTGATTTCGGTACCGCCGTCCGCCGTGGCGGTCAGTTTTGCAGGCGTCACCACGGTGACGTTTTTACTGCCGGTATCAATGGCGATATAAGTACTTCCGTCATCACTGCGCAGCTGAACAGCTGAAGTACTGATATTGCTGATTTTGGTCGCCTGTGACATCGGCCCGACCCAGGCAAAACCGTCTGACAGGTTATGCTTCCTCGGATCAACGGCCTCCTGCACCCCGCCGGACTGCCACCAGTAATCAATACAGCGGTCGGCAAATACCACAAAACATTCATCACCGGGCTTTACCGGGAATGTCAGTGTGGCACCGCCGCCACGCGGGAAAATGACCGGCACATCAACCAGCAGAGGAAGCGGCACGGTTTTTTGTACCCCGCTCTCAGTCACCGTCCATTTGATCGCCGGTTGCGCTTCCACCGTCACGGTATCCGGATTAAACGACTGAATGATGCACGGCAGGCCGACAAACAGGCCTGACATGATATTTTCTTTCAGCAATAAAAAAGGCGCTTCAGAGCGCCCTACCCGTTCATCATTTGAAATCATGGTCCTACCGCCATTGCCTGCAATGCAGACTGATTCAGTAACGTTTCTTCATTCCGCGCTATGCAAATCAGCTGCTGGTACCAGGAATTACCCCGTGTGTCCCCGAAATAACTGACATTGATAACTTTATATTTACCGTCAGTATCAAGGGGTGAGGGTTGCTCAACCGCTCCCTCGTGACCGCCGTTCATGCCGATTTCTTTATTTGACAGACCGGCAAGGTTAATGCCGGCATTATCCAGGTGGATCAGTGTGCCGGGTTTAATATCGGCGTTGATCATGCACATCACATTAATACCGCCGCCGATGGTCTGCTCCGATGTGCCGATAAGCCCGGAATCATAATGCAGGACGACCTCGTTGATATAGCTGTCTTTCGGCACCACATCCACACTGTCCCCCGTGTAACGCCAGTCCGCATTATTCTGCTTCGCAAAACAGGTCATTTCATCACGGTGCATGCCAAACAGTACCTTACCGCGTGGTGCCACCGTCTGTTTATACTCACCGCGCAGCCCGGCGGTCATCCCGTATTTTCCCAGATCCTTCATCAGTGCCGTATCAATGTCCGCCTGGGTATAGCCAGCCGCGACTGTCTGAGACACAACGGCTTCACTGTATGCCTGATCCCCTTCCGCTGACTGAATAACCACATAAGTGTCCGTGACATTCTCACGACCGGCATAGGTGTACTGAATCTGACCGGAAAAAATCTGGCTGCTGTTATCCTTATAACCGGCCACAATAATGATCTGTTTAAATTCATACTGCCGCAGCCTGTTTTCAGTCTCTTTGTTCAGGTTGAACACCTTTACGATCGCTGTCGCCGGGTAAGCGGTATTTGGCCGGGTGATATTGAATGTGACCCGTAATTCAGAAAGATCTATACCGTCACCGTTTTCATCCGCAACAATAATCCGGCACTCACGTATCCAGTTTTCAGACATGGTTACCTCGTTTTCAGGCAATAAAAAAATCGCTCAGGGCGGCAGATGACACACAACACGATTCAGCCAGCACGAAAATAGAGCCTGTTTTTCCGGCCAAATTCGCTGAGGGATAATTCCCCGGCTGTTTCATCACAGACAAAGATCAGTGAACCGTTAAACCCCATATACCGGTAAGGCTCCAGGATATCCGTTCCGCTCACCAGCGGGACCCCTGTAAAAATATCGGCACCGGACTGATCCATCATATCCGCAACCCACCCGCAAAACTGACGGTATACCAAGCGAATGCGGTAACGCTCCCCGCCAAGCTGAATATCAAATTGCTGGTTTTTGTTGGAAACAGGAATTTCTATAACTTTCATTCTTTTTATTTCCCAAATGGATTGAAAAGAGCACCTAACCCACCGTTCATATTGCTCAATATGCTTTCATTTACTGGCTTTGGCGTCACAGTACCCCTGTTCTCCGTTCCTCCAGTGGCTTCCGGAAGCTTCTGATTTTCCAGCGGTGCAACCTGTCTGCTTTTCGTCTCAGTGATAATTATCTGCCTCAGTGTCAGCACCACCATCAGCACATTTTCACTGGTGTTATCGGTCGTGACTTCGATGGCCCGAATCAGCATATTTTTGTAATCACGTTTACCGGTGATGACATCAAACGGCTTTCTCGTTGCTTTTAAATCCAGCAGCTGCTGATAGATTTCCCGGGGGCTGCTGCCAAGTTTCAGCCCCGTTGAGATATCAAACATACTGGTCGTATCGAACCCGTCGATCAGTGATCCGCCACCGGCGAAGCCGATTTCCATCGTCACTTCTGATGGCCGGTCAAAAGTATGATCACTGACCGTAAATCCCCCGCCGCCCGGAACCTGCACCGGATGTTCGGTTATCTCTGAGCTGTCAGTGTGCTTTTCCGAGATAACCACGCTGGGGACTATCATCTCAATCTTCCGGGTATTCTGGGAAAACAGGGTTGATAAAATATCCATCAGCTCACCTTCGACTCTAAATTGCGGACCAGTATCTGATTATTACGCCCGACAGCATCACCTGAGAGACCGGCAGCTTCCTGCGGATCTGAAACACCGGTAACGCTGATATTGTTTACCTGATGAAAAGACACACTTTTAGTGTCGCTCCGGTCATTCCGGAGTAACTGCTGCGGCATAAACGATGTCTTATTTTTCATGTCATTAAACCCGGTCACAACGGTTTCCATGATGCCACCGCCCCCGGGAACCCCGCCGCCTGTTCCGCCGGTGATTGTCGGATCCGGTGCGCCGGTGATAGCAGCCGTCACCAGTTCTTTCGGGTAAGGGAACTGACCGTTATTTTCGACCATTGACATTGCGCGGATGAGCGCATACATCACCTCAGTATCATTGAGATCAAGCTTATCGTTGATACCGACCCCCATTTCCTCAGAAACACGTTTGGCATACGCGGCAGGATCATTTTTGCCGTGATTTTTTGGTGCCCACAGACTGACAATTTCACTGATAGTCTGCAGTTTTTTCCTGCCGGCCGCATCCGAAGTGCCGTTAAAATACATCATCAGTTGCCGGACATTACCCTGCAGTCCCTCATAGGCCGAGTTATACACCGCAAATGCGCCCCCGGATTCTTTCCGGGCACCGCGCTGTTTTGCGAAGTTCATATTGAGCGGGTTGTTATTCTTCACACCACGGGCCGCACCATCCAGCGTGGAGTAATCCGCGCCGCCTGCTGATCCGAACCCCAGTTTCTGCAGTGCCGTATCCACGGTACCGGTCCGCATAAAAGCACCAATCTGGCTGGCAAACGGGACAGGAATAATGCCCCCTGCCTTCTCCAGCACAATACCGGCTTTGGTGGTCAGGCTGTCGGTCGTCTGGTATTCCTCAACCGCTTTTTTCAGCCTGCCGATATTCCCGGCCAGTTCACCGGTCATTTCCCCCATCCTGCCGAAGTCTATCTGATCCAGCAGCTTCTGATGGTAAATCAGTAACGCCCCCATACCCGCGATAATCAGGCCCGGCCATCCTGCCAGCAGGGCCAGTGCGCCCCCCGCACGGGTGACGGTGGCAAGAATGCTGAACAGCCATTTACCGCCCAGGAACAACGCAAATCCCCAGAAGATGTTTTCCCATCCGCCGACCGACGTTATGATGTCCTGAATATATCCCCAAACCTCTTTAAACGTTTTTTTGACTGATTCAATCGTGCCGGTCCACTGAGACCAGTCTATGGCTGATTTGCCGCCCTCCTTCCATGTCTCATAATCATCCCAGAGCAGGAACAGTGCGGTCAGCGCGGTGATCATCAGCCCCACCGGCGATGTCAGAAAACCTTTATTGAGCGCCAACCATGCCGCCAGCACCAGACCAAACGTCTTAATCATGCCTTTGGTGCTTTCATCCAGCCTGTCCCACCAGCCCGTCAGATCCCGGATACCTTTTACTGACCGGTAAACGACGTGTTCCAGAATATCGGACAGTTTCAGGATGGCACCGGTCACTTTCAGGATAAATTTTTCTATCAGCGGGAAATTCTGAATAAGCAGCTTTGTAAAACGCTCAATGCCCGGCGTCAGTACCCGCGCCAGTTCGGCACCGATTTTATCCCTGCCGATCCCCATTGCCGCTTTCATCTTTGAGAACTGCGTCATAAACGCACTTCCCTGTTTTGCGGCTACATCAGGGTTAAATCCCATGGCTTTCATCATCAGGGTATATTCTGATGAATAACCATGAATGCCGCGCCGCATAGCCATCAGGGTGTTTTCATCAATCCCCAGCATACCGGCGTACTGATTGGCCCGGTACACCGGCATTTTAGCCAGCCGGTCACCCAGCAGGGCAACCAGTGACGCGGTATCACGCAGTCTGCCGTTGGCATCCCGTGTCTGGATCCCCATGTTACGCAGGAATCCCTCACCGCCCGGATTATTGCGCAGGAAAGAGGCCAGCCGCTCTACTGACTGGCTGAACCCGTTAACATCACTACCAGCCTGTTTGACTGCATACCCCAGAGAGCGGATGTTATTTGCGGTCGCACCGGTACGCTGAGACTGCCAGTACAGTTTATCCAGCCCGTCAGATATCTTTGCCGTGAATCCCACGATGGTCAGTGCTGCGGCCTCGATTGCGGCACCGGCTTTCATTGCTTTCGATGTGACATCCCCGAGAACCGAGGTAAACTTTTTCGCCCCGGACTCATCAACATCAAAACCGAGGGAGACCAGGAAGTCCCTGAGTGTTTCAGCGCTGCTCATGTTTGTACCTTTCTATTGTTGCCTCGTTTTCCGCTTCAACGTCGAGGAAGTCATTCATCAGCGCAATATCCGCGAGTGATACTGTGCCATCGAGCAGCGACTCATACCGGCACATTCCCCGGCCGACCGGTCGCAGCAGGTAATACCGTCCGCCGGGGAGTGTCTCCAGCTCAATACTGCTTGTCAGGCTTGCGCGTCGTTCTCTGGTGGTGCGGGAAAAAAACTGCCGAGTGAGTCCTTAATCACGTATCCGGCGATCTGTAACAGCTCAATGCCGTTGATATCGTCATACATCAGGACGCCGCCTGAATAGATTTTTGACCACTGGTTGCCGGTCTGGCGCGTCACCACATCCAGACAGATGTCATTGATTTCTTTCCGTGATTTTTTATCCAGTGATCTCACTGCCGTTGTCAGTGCCGGAAGGATAACCGGCAGAGAATCCATGAGTTTTGCCTTACGGATTTCAGCAATTTCATCATCACCTGCATTGTCCTTATCACCGCCGGCGGAAGCCGGTAATATATCTTTCAGCAGCGGAGCTACCGCACCAAATGCAGGAACCAGCGCGAACGCCAGATCCTGCTGCTGAAATGCGTCTAGTTTCCCGGCGCGGTAAGTGTTACCGTTAATCATAAATTCCATCAGAACGTCCCCAGAAGTGTATCGACTTTGCCGCCGTCAAAAACCCACGATACGGTGTTACCTGTTTTGGCATTCTGCCAGTCAGGGATGCGTTTAAAGGCCACAGACCGGCACACCGACATATCATTACTGACCTTGTTACGGATAGTGATGACATTGTTCCCCCAGGTGGCGGAAGACGCAGACTGCAGGTTATACATCATGCTGAGTCTGGCATTCGTCGGGCTGGTTTTCAGTAACACCACCGTGATGGTACAACCCTTCCCGGCGTGAAGTGAGTGCATAACCTCACCGTCAGCACCTATTGTTTTGGTGTTTTTATCTTCATCCATGGAAACGGTGATCCCCTCTTCGGAAACCCCGGCACCATAGCCAAGCTCAAACAGGCCGCCCACCCCGGCGATAGAGGCGGATACATCAATAAAAGAATATGTGGACATGATTCACCTTACCGGTTCACGTTAATGATAATGTCGCTGTAGTGGATTGCGCCCGCGAGTTTAATGGCGCACTGAATAGCCGGTGCCTTACGGGCTTCCCGGTCTGCCTGTGCCTGCGCTGACACCGGCGGTGCGTAAAGATAACTGCCTTTTGTCAGCATATCGCCGGTATTCAGCGCCCCGAACGGATCGCCTCCCCAGATACCCGGCGCAACAAGTCCGTTAGTCACCGCCTGATCCAGTGACTGCTCAACATTGGTCAGCAGAGAGGTTACCCCTTCGTCGGTCTGAGGAATTTTGGTTGTGCGGGTATACAGCAGGTTGTACAGATTGTTCTGCACGTAGTTCTGCAGCCAGTCCAGCCCGTGGCGTTCATCAATGAAATCGCCGTTGGACATCACACCCTGCTGGATAATGGCCGTGTCATTCTGGTACTTCACGAACACGTTGCCGTTTTTGGCGTCAATAGCGGCGGCCTGCGATACGCGCAGAGTTTCCGCTGTGACGGTCGGCTCCTGCTTAAATTTCAGGGTGATCGTGGTGTTATTGCCGTTAAAATTGACGGTAAACATGCGTCCGAAAAGTGAGGCGGCCACGTACTTTTTACCGGAGGTGTACTGCCAGAAGGTGCGGGAATAATTCCCGGCTTTCAGTTTTGAGCCGATATCATTATCCACGTCAGCATCAAGTACCGTCGTTTTCATCACGGTGTGGCCGTAAATACGTGACAGCGGGTCGGACTCAATCAGGTCAGCAACCGCCAGCACATCACCATCATCCAGGCTGTCATCGGCGATAATCAGACCGTACCAGCCGCAGGAAATATCCGACATCACCGCCACGGCTTCCTGTACAGCTTCTGCCGCCTGTGAGACCACAATCAAACCGCCGGCATTTTCATCCAGCTTCATCAGGCTGCCGAGATATGACCCTGCTGCCCCCGCTGACGGATAGCCAATTTCACCGGCTTTAGTCAGCGTGACGGTGAAGCGCTCACCGGTCCATACCACCTGTGCGTCTGTCAGCTTTTCAGATACCCGTTCAGCCACGCCGTTCAGGTTGGTTTCGGCGGTCAGATCCACACCGCTGACTTTGGCTACCTTACCGGCGATGCTGATATCAAAAGAGCCGTCAGCAATCGTGTTAAAATTCGCGATTACCTGTTCTGCTTTGGTCAGAACGGAGCCGCGCAGCATGGCCATTGTGGCTGTTTTATTCCACTTACCCACGAAACAATCCACCGGCTTCGGTGACTGTGCGTAGTAGAGTTGTGCGGCTTCATATTCCGGTGAAAAAATGCCGAAATCAGCCAATATTTCATCTGAAGTTTTGTACTGCCGGATGCGCTCATGTGCATCAATCACGTTACTGGCCCCGAGGATCAGCAGGGACCCGAAGTTGCGGGACTGAGCAGCACGCGCAGCCATATTCACCGTCACATTGACGATGTTAGAAACAGGTAATCCCTGCATAAATTATTCTCCGAAAAAAGTGACAGAGGCGTTGGTAAACGTTTTGATGCCGTACTCACGCACGACCTTACGGCGCAGTGTTACGGTGATGTCGTAGCGTCTCACCCACTGATTATTGATAAATTCCGGGGCCAGACGGATCCGGCTGTGTTCCGTGAATGTCAGCCCGGCGCGTGACAGTTCGTCATTGTTCTGGCTGACCATCATTCCGTCACGAAACTGGGCGGCAAACCGCTGACCGTTAAGGCCATAAAAACAGCACAGGATTTCAATCCGTTCATGCGTCCACTGCTCATGATGCTGATCACCGGACTGAACCTGTGCCGGGCTGTGTTCATCCTGAAAATCCGTGATCCCGAACCCGCACCAGTCAGTACCGGCCTCCGGGATTTTGGGTTGTGTTTCAGTAAAACGGGGCAATACCATTTTCGGCGGCAGTCCGGACACGAACCGTATCCACCGGCTGATCTGGCGTTCCAGTTCCTCGTCATAATCAGCAGGCGGACCGGTGGGAGTCAGATATCCCGGATGATTACTGTCATTACTCAACGGGTTGTCCTCCGTTAAAATCCACCAGCTCACAATGCGCCTGAATAAATCCGGCACCGTAAGCCGTGTACGGATCAACAAACGTGACGCGGTACCGCCGCCCCTGATAGGTCACCACATCCGCGTCGTGCCCCTCATTCCCCTGGGTGAGCCTGAAGCGTGTCACAATGAGAACAGCCCCGCCAATAGTCTGCCCCGCTTCCATACGTCTGGCTTCCAGTGAGCGATCTACTGTCACAACACCGGAGAACCCGATATCTTCATGAGTATTTGTGCTGAATCCGTCATCATCGGTAACTTGTTTGTTCCGGCGGCACACCAGGGAAGGATCCGCAAAATCCGGATCTGACAAAATGTCACTGACATCGAGAAAAGGCATTATTCCTCCTTGTTTCTCACCACATAGGTGATTGATCGCAGCAGGCCTCCGGTGTCATACAGCGGTTTGATGTCCTTACCCTTACTGCGCCGGATGGCGACGGCAATATCAGACAGCGGTTCCAGCCGGTCACCATCCCCGATAACCTTTTTCGCACCGTTGGACGCAACCATACCGGCCCGTTCCATTTCACGCTCTGCCGCCTCAAACTGACCGGACAGGGCAAAGTCAGCCGCCGCTTTCAGGTGATCGGTGGTGACGCTCTGCGTATCTTCGATCCCCATATCAAGAAAGGGTCTGGGCGGCAGTGTCACCACTTCCCCGCCGATGCTGACCGTTCCCCCGGTGGAATGGATATAGCCAAGCTCCGCGTTATTCAGATGCCCTCCGTCATCACGCTGCGCTTTGTCCGCCGGAATCCCCACCAGCACATCCAGCCCGGAAAGTCGCTTCAGCGCCTTACTGAGCGCAGGCAGGTTATCCCGCGTGACCTTTACACCACTCATAACAATTGTCTCCCGCCTGCACCAAACATCGACCACCACCAGTAAAATTCCCGGCCGTACCCGGTGTCGTTCCAGAATCCGGCATCGGGATTCACAATCCCGGAGGTGTCATAAGATGCGGAGACTTTATCAACCGACTTTGACGACAGCACCCCGCCGCCGGAACTGTTCACCGCACCACTGACAGACGCCACGGCAAGTGCTTTGCCGCGCAGCTCAACATAGTGGGCCGTGAACAACTCAGACAGATAGATAAACTGATCGCTGTGCTTATCCTGGTCTAATGCCGTGTCGGCAAGACCGAGATAAAAACAGATGGTCGAATCGGGGTAACGGGAGGTATCAGAAAACTCAGGAAAGTCAGCGCGGAATTTCTCAGCTGTCGGAAGAAGACTGTTTTTTGCCATCACCAGCCCCCTGTTTTTTATCCTGTTTTGCCAGCGCGGCTTTCAGCTCTGTCAGTTCGGTATTCAGGCCGCTGATCACACCGTCTTTCTCTGTCAGCACGGCTTTCAGCTCTGTCAGTTTGGCTTCCAGTGTGATGACTTTTGCCGACATATCCCGGCTGTCTTTCTCTTTCTGGATATCGGCCTCATCCAGCAGACGGGCATAGGACGGGAACGCCCAGTGTTCAGTTACCTGCACCGGAAAATCCGTGCTGTCATGAATGCCGGTCGTCAGTTCAAACCGGGTGCCGTCAGGCAGGCTGAGTGTCGCGCCCTGTGAAACAATGTATTTCATGGTATTGCTCCGTGGTAAACCCTGCCACTCAGGCAGCAGGGATATCCAGATAAGAAATGGTGTTGGAATACGGTGTTTCCACCTGACCCAGCTTGCCGTAATACACGGTCAGCTGCTGCATGCCGCGATATTCCAGCGGAGTATTCAGCAACGGTACCATCGGGAAGCGGACGTATTTTTCATCCTGGGTATAGGCAACAATACGATGCGCACCACCCGCCCCGCGTTTTGACGCAAATTTCATGGAAACAATTTCCAGCGGTTCGCCGTTTTCCTGAAATGCAATGGTGTTAATTTTCACGTATTCCAGAACAGAGATATTACCGGCAGAAGAGACTTTTTTACTTGCCAGCAGGCCGAACAGTTCCGGAGCCAGACCGATTTTACCCGGACAGACCGCGTAACCGGAACGAACCCAGCCGTCGCTCAGCACCATGTTAATATCCTGCACAATCACATCCGGATCCGTTGTTGCAGTCCAGGCAGCCGCCGCTGCAACCGGAATAACGTCAGGAAGATTAAGCAGTCCCGGGACACCCAGCTCTTTATCGCCGATATAAACCTGCTCGTCAGTATCCATATTCCACTTGAGGCGCATCCCCTCATATTTCTGGGTATCAATCGGACGGCCGACTTTTTGCGCGGATGCCAGTTCCAGCACTGTCCAGCCAACTTCCTGCGCCCACGGTGTCAGGTTGTTTCGGGTCGGGTCGATATTCAGCTCAATACCGGCAATGGCGGTGCCCTTTTTCCCCATCCAGTTTTTACCGTTCGGGTTCGGGCCGCCGACACTGGCGAAATCGGTGTTGGTGAACGATGACACTTCATCAGCGATAGAAATATCACTGCGCAGCGGCATATCCCGTGTCCATTTGATGGACGTCAGCGGCATGTTCAGTGTCTGGTCCATGCGCTCCAGTTCACCGATCAGGAATGTGCCGGAGGAATCAATGGTTGCTTTATCAATGGTAAACATTCAGGCTCCCTCAGATGTTGTAAGCGATTTCAATACGACCGTCAGCTTCACCCGGGCCGGTCACTTCGGCACCCGGTAACTGAGGCGTGTTTTCAGCGGTTGTATCCGCAGTCAGCACGAACGTGCCGACAGGGCTTTTTTCTGTACCACCAGCTACGCGGACATAGACCGGGGCACCTTTTTTCGCGGTTACCGCATTACCGCCGGTAACTGTGACGCAGATATAGCCGCGCTTCAGGTTGTCAGCCACCTGATTAGCTGCCACCCCAAGATGTGCCAGATCATTGAGAGAGGTGATCGGATACGGGCGTACCAGGATGCCTTTTACCTGCTCAATGGTGTCCCCGTCCTCCAGCGGCACAAACTTATCCGCCAGATACTTACCCGGCAGGCCGTAACCGGTGAACGGTTTTTTATTGTAGAGCGTCACCGCCTCAACGGTGGATTCGCGGGGGCGGGTAATGCCCCCGATGATGCCCATCGGCATCCGGGTTAAATATGCTGTTCCTGCCATGTGATGATTACCTTATTTATGTTTATTCCAGTGATCGGCGTACATCTTGTTCAGTTCTGCCGGTGACATGCCTTTGGTGCTGCGTGAGCTGTCTGTGGTTGATATGCCGCAATTCTGCGGAGTGATATGATTCCGGGCGGTGTTCAGCGCCACTGCCGCGTTAAATACCGCATCCACCGTTGACTTCGGTGCGGTACGGAAATCACGGACACCAAACGCTGACAGGCTGTCGCCGGTACGCATAGCGTGAGCCAGCACCTGACGCTTCAGACCTTTGTCACCGGTTGGTTTAAAACCGGGACAGATAATTTCCGCATCAGAAATAATGCGCTGCCGGTATGCGGCATCCCCGGTCACCTTTTTATCTTCTTCCGTATCTTCATCACCGGTCTGAGTGCCGTCACCCGGCTCAGAATCCGCGGTCTTACCTTCCAGCTTATCCAGACGGGCAAGAATGGCTTTCACCCACTCAGGGGCACCCTCATCACCGGTTTTGTTTTCCGGATCCTGCTCATCCCCGGTGGTCGTCCGGTTCTCCGCAGGCAGTGATGTCGCCTGCGCCGGGACGTTAATGTTGATGGTATGCCCGGGAACTGAACTCAGCCCGTCAGACGGCATCTCAGGTGCTTCATCAATGAGCTGCTGTACAGCGGCTTCATCTTTGGTTCTGACTGCATTACGCAACTTGTCGAGCCATGACATAGCAGGCTTCTCCTTTCTTTTGGTGATTGGGGCTGAATCCCCGATAGAACAACGGCCACCAGCCCGGCCCTTTTCGATACCGACCGCCAGATGGTTTCCCGTGATTTGGTATTGTTTCCCCTTACCGGGGGAGATTTGTCCGTAGAGCGCGTCATAGCCGCAACTGACCTCCGTCAGTCCCCGGTTAATGGCGTCAATCGCCTCCTGCCGCTTCACCAGCACATCGGCGATAAGCAGGTCTGACTGCTCTCCGGTGCCACGCCTGACGTTCTGTATGTGCCCGTGGGCCAGTTGTGCATAGTTCGACGGATTGACGAAGACAATGTTTCCGGCGTCATCTTCCGGGTGCCCCAGCGTGACCGCCGCTCCTTCGAAACTCGCTATCGTTTCTTCGGAAAAGACTTCTTCCTCGGTGCGGTACACAATGACCGTTCCTGACGGCCCGGCCTCCAGATCAATTTCTTCCGGCCAGTATTCCTGCATGCCCGTCCGCGCAATGGGGACGTTTTTACACAGCAGTGAGCCGTCCGGAAGCTGATAGCGGGTTTCCCCCAGCCGGGTAGTAAAAAAGTATTTCATTTGGTTACCTGCTGAACTGCGCGCAAACAAAAGCCCGCATGGCGGGCTGTTTGTCAGAGGTGGAACCCTCGTCGCCTTAGCTCATCGATGGTTGCATCAATGGCATCATGGATTACGTCAGTGTTGTAGTAGATTGACAGGCCGGACTGATAGATAGTTTCCAGCAATTTGCGATTGTGTTTAAGGCCCTTGATCAGCCATTGACTTGTTTTTGACATCATATGTCTCCTAGTTATCGAGCTTCATTGCTCACCCTTATTTATCCCAGCAAGCCTTGAAACTGCCCGAAACAAGTCATTTTTAGCCTAATTTCTTTAGCAATACGTGCTATTTCCGTGCGTAGGGTACGTGTACATCCTGCCAGCATTGGCAATTAGGGAGGCATCCGGCATGCCCTGTTAATCCGTCAAGTGTCGGCGGGCTGTGCCAGTACACGAATTTATCCCGCATCTTTTTGTGTGATGGCCGGGTTCCTGCTCCCTCAATGCGCCACCAGTACCCCTCCGAGCCTATGGATAATGCCCGCGCCCGGGTGAGCGCCCCGGTAGCCCGTCCGATTTCAGTGCGCGCTATCATCCGTGCCCGCCCTGCTGCTACGTTCCCAGATTCCATAATCATCTGATACAACGAATCAGGACGCTCACCGCTGATAACCGCCTGCATGGCCCTGTCCTGAATTTCCCTGATCCGCTCCGCTGCCTCCAGCGGCAAGGACTTCATCAGTTGGATCTGCCGGTATACAATATCCTGTGTTACCTGACCGACCGGCGTATTACCGATAACGTCACGCAACCCTTCCGATATTTTCTCAGAGACTGATTTCCACTGATTCCACTCTTCACGTTCCACCTGCAGGAACATTTTGTTGGCCACCAGCGCAGACCAGTCATCCAGCGCACCGGAGTAATCCGTCAGCATCCGGATCACCGATTCTGAGCTGGCCTCAGAACCATCGTAAGAGCCAGTGACGATTTCGTTTACCTGGGAGGCTATCGCCGACAGGCTTTTCTGATACTGAATTTCCGATCGACGGCGCAGGGCCGGTCTCAAATTCATCCGTCTCCCACTCGGTCTTCGCATCCTCAATATCCTTGTCTGTTATCGACCCGCCGATCCCTATCACATCAGACAGGTTGCGCAGGTCATTCATGGCGGCATGAACCGGCATAATCCCGCGCTCCACCAAAGTGGACAGCGCACTGGCGGTGTTGTTTGCCATCGTTGACCGGTCCGTGTCTGACATTTCCCACAGCTTGTTAAATACGAATGTGAAGTCATCAGGCAGCGGCTTACCGAACAACGAGCGCCAGGAGATATCCATCAACCGCCGGATATGGCGGCGCAGTTTACGCTCCTGTGACGAGTTAACCCGGCTGTAATAATTTTCCAGATCCCCGTCACCGGTACTGAATCCGGACGGCGACTGACCAAACAGGCGCACCAGCGGAATACCGGTCGCCCCTGATACCTGTTCAGCAAAGCGGAGAATGACATCAGCAATACCGGCGAATGAATAGCTGTGAGTGGCAAACTCATCCTTGGAATCCATGATGGTCATCCCTTCGATGGTCTGGAACTCCCTGATCATATCCAGGTGCTTAAACAGCGCCTTTTCGACATCCCCGCCCTTTGCCAGTATCTCTCTCAGTTTTTCAATGCTGTAGGTGCGCAGGTGCGCTTTGTGAATCAGTTGCGATGTGCCGACTGTGGCAGTATCGAAAGCCTGAATGCGTTCGAAAATACGCTCCACAACAGACATTCCCCAGCCGTTCTCCGTCAGTGACTGCTGATACGGCAGGCTGTCACCGTCCATCCGGATCAGCCGGGAATGGTGGATATTCCATTTCTCAAGCCCGTGCTGACTGGTAATAACCTTGTAGTACTTCGGCTTTCCGTAATCAGGCCCGTACTCTTTCACCGGGGCACTGTAGCCCGGTTCAAGCTGCCAGCGGTCGAGCGCGATAACGCCTTTAAACTGACCTTCTTTGATGGTTTCAATGTTCAGCGGAGTGGAAAAGTCCTGACCGTCAATCATGATGACCAGCACAGCCCCGCCATAGAGCCGCGACCACTTGATAACATCATTCAGCCCGTCCCAGATTGCCGCCTCATCCCAAAAATCTTCCAGTCTGCCTTTGTAGCCAGGCGGGAGTTTTGAACTGATACTGACGCCTTTACGGGTCATATCATCCGCGATGGCATCTACCGCTGCCCCTACCAGAAACGATGACCGGTAGGCAAATTCCAGTGTGACTCTGTCACGGGTTATATAACCGGGGACATACACGCCGCCGGACTGAATGTTAGGTGTTGCGGTACCGATCTTTGCTTTGAGGTTGTTATACCCGTCACCAGTCTTAACGGGCTGTTTTGCGCCGTTACGGCGGTTTTTACGGGACATTTAAGCCTCACTGTTAATCCTGACCCAGCGCCCCCCAGGTATCCATTTCCGATTCCATCGGGGCATAGTTAATCATCACCGCATCCGCAAGGTTGGGTGATTTCATACCGTCAGGTTGTTTATCAATAACGATTTTACCGACCGTGTTCTTTGACCAGGTAGGCTGTGACAGCTCCACCACCAGTTTGTCTTTGTTACTGATGGCGCTGCTGATAGAAATGATTTCGTCGGGATCGTAATCCATCCCGTTAAGTGCCCGGTGTGTATTGCGGAATAACTTCCGCAGGTGCCACCAGCCCTGTGCTTTGGCGTTAGCAAAAAAGTCCTTGTTCAGGCGGGCTTTGCGCATATCGTCACCGGGTACAGCTTCGGCCTCCGGGTCAAATACGCCACCACTGCCCCGGAACGGGGTTGTATCAATACGGTCAACCTGTTCCGCTTCCCGCAGTTCGTTTATCGCTTTGGCATCACCACGGACACCAGCTCCCAGACCGTCCTCATCGAACCGGAATGACGTCAGGCCATTGTCATCACAGTACCCAAAGACTTGCACGACTGAGCTGTAAATATCGCTGCCTTTGCCGCTCCACTCTTCGATACCCTGTAACAGGAAGCCGTAGCGCCATGAGAAGGCGTTTTTATCCTTACCTTCATCTGCAACGTCCATAGCCCCCTGCCGGGCACCTGTCGGCTCAATACCCAACTTAATGTGTGCGTCAATGGCTGACTGGACCCACTCAGCAGGAATAAGCACACCTTCAGCAGATGCCTGATAGTTCAGATCCAGTTCCTGAGCGACAATAACGGGGTTATCTATCTTCTCGCACTCTTTCTGATACCAGGCATCATCTTTGCGCGGGTCACTGCGCCAGTGAAAAGTAAACACTGGTATTCGTCCACTGTGACGCTTTTGTGCAAACGGATTCGCCATGCCATTAACGGATGACAGGTCTATACGGCAACGGGTTGTCTGTGACAACGCCGCATCAATCAGCAGAGGACGCTGCAGGAATGCAGCCTCGTCCACAAAATAGAGTGTGGTACGGTCACCACGACCGATGTTATCACCGGCCTCACCCTTGATGATTGCGCCGGTACCGGGAAACTCAACACGCATATACGGGGCATGTTTTTTCTCATCCCAGCCACCGCGAAACTCAGCAGGCAACATTTCCACAAATTTACGGGCTTTCCAGAACAGCGCTTTAGGGTCTCCGGTGCTGTCTACATATTCCTCTTTACGGGAGCCGAAGCCGATCACCATTTCCTGATTGAACAGGCAGAGAGAGCAGGCCATTCCGACAGACGTCCAGCTCAGCCCCATTTCACGGCTCTTTTCGGTTATGCCGTTCTCGCGGCTATCGCGGCGGTCCATAATCCAGTGTATCCACTCTTCCTGTTTCGGGAACAGCAGAAAGGGGATCGTCACCGGCAGCCCGTAATCGATATTGCGGGGGTCTGTTGTCATTCCCCAATCGATAATAAACTGTGCTGGGTTGTCTTTGTAAAACGCCCTGAGTGCTGGTAACACGTCCGGATTCTGACGGATGCGCATAAGCCGCTCCATCCGCCATTCAAACACCGCATTGTAATCCGGATTTTTGAAGTCAAACGGGAACGGGATTGGCATGATGTGATAATGTTCCTTTGTGTACAATCAAAGTTCAGTAGCTAACTGAATACGCCCGAGGATAAATTATGCCTACACAAGTAATTGATCGATTAATTGAATTAACCCGCGACACTAACAGCGAAGTTAAAGCTGCTGCTGCATATGCTTTAGGTGAGACTGGATACCGATTATCAGACAAAATCGTAGGCCGCTTAATCGATATGACAAAAGATACCAGCCCCATAGTAAAAATTGCGGCAGCAAAAGCCTTAGGTAGACTTCTCCGCACAGAAGCTATGGAGTAACTAACAAATTTTAATAAGTTACGTCTCTTTAACATAATGACTCTTAACCGCCCTGGCGAAAACGAACTCAGTTCACTAAGGCGGTTAACGGGTCATTTGTTCGGGTTTTAGTGCGGAAACAGGTAAAATCAGAGTGAATAAATCGTGCATAAAACAGGGGTGATTTTGCATAGCCTTATTTCTCGATGAAACGGCTATTTCTGATAGTTTACCCCATCAGTTTTTTATACAGGTCTGCGGCTTCCTGTGATGACAGGTTTGCCACTTCTACTTTGATCGGCTCGCCATCTTTTCCGGTAAACTCCGTCCGGTTTTTAACCATCCCCAAATGCTGCGCAACCATCTTCAACGCTTCATCCTGATTACGAGTGATAACCTCGGTACCGAACTTACTCTCTTTTATCCCAGCAAATAACCGGCGGCTTGCCCCCCTTAAATCCCGTGTATCGTGGAAATGAGGACGACCAATACCGGCACCATTACAGCGGGGGCAATCAGGATTCGGGTCAAGCGTGCTGTCGTAACCGTATCCGCCTTTGTCGTTCGGTGCTTTTCGTTTCTTCTCAGTCGCGTCAATGACAGCATCCTCAAACTCTATCGAGTCCCGCCACTGGTAATTAAAACCGAAGCCCCAGCAGTGACGGCAGCATAACCGCTGATATTCCGTCAGCTCACGAACATCCGCCGTGGCGATATCCCACCACATTTTTAAAACGGCATCCTGAGTGATTTTAGCCCGGCGCTCTCTGGCTTCCAGCGCGTCCGCAATTGCCCGGTTGACCTTAACATTTCTAAACATCCGGCTTGCACTTGTATATGCAGAATTACCTTCACATTTACCACCTGCCCGTTTATATGCAGCGGTCCGGTTCAGGTCGATAAGATACTCAGTAACAAACCGCGTCTGTATATCGTTAAGCCCGTAATCACGCAGGCTGAACTCGGTTTCGTCATTCTGCGCATTATCGGATTCATTACTCTGCGCATCCGGTGTATTGCTATTGCGCACCGGTTCATTTGCGCATTCTTTTTTCTGCGCAGTACGCACTTTACTTTGCGCAGTTTTTTGCGCACTCTGCGCAGCTGGCTTTTTGATATGCCTCCGCGCAGTTGCGTAATTCAGTCCCTGTATCTCACACCATTCTTTCGGGGATATCCCTGTAGTGGCATAGTCAAACAGGAACTGTTTTTGTAGCTTGCTCCAGTTTGATCCTGCCATAATTGTTCCTTACTGTTTCTCAATCACTGGAATATATCTGATGTCACTGGTTCACCCGGTACAATATATTTATGAGCTGTCCGTACCAACAATGCAGATAAGTCTGTTCGTAATGAGCCGATCTTTCGTTGTTATCAAACTACTCCATGCCGTGCCGTCTTTATTTTGTATGCACACAAAAATGAAACAAAATATGTCAAATGTTTTTGATACTCCCGGAAGGACTTGAAATTGTGGTTTACATCGACAAACGCAGCATCGCTATTTTATATATAGTTTTAGTTACTTGGCATTCGCGTAACTTTACTTTAAAGTAGTAGCCTGTGGTATGTATAGTACTATGCGTTACAGCCCCTCTAACCAGGGACGGTTAGAAGGGAATCGTTGCTTCCTTCATTTATTCACGCTTATTGTAAATTCCTGTGATTCCAAAGCACCCTATCTTGTTATGATGCCCCTTAAATTCACTGTAATTAATTTAAGGCTATCCCTTTAGTTTTTTTTTCGTCATACCGATAGTTTATATGAGTGCTTATTCATTCATACATTCATATATATCAAAGGACT
>NZ_JAODZS010000054.1:0-19602 GCF_029835375.1 Morganella sp. GD04133
AATCCTTCGCCGCACGCATTACGGACATCCAGCACCGGTGTATCATCCTGCGGACTGTTACGGGTGGCGGACAGATCCAGCCAGAGCTTCTGCGTCTCTGACAGCGGCTTTTTCTTCGCTTCAGGTGTGATGGCCTGAATAATTTCATCAGTGGAAAACTGTTTTGCCGGACCGGCCAGCGCGATATTACCGTCACGCATCACACTCAGATAATCGGCAATGGCATGTATTTCCGGCAGTTTATGAGAAATAAAGACAATCCCGACACCCTGCTGCTGTAATTCCCGCACCCGCTCAAACAGGCGTTCGGTTTCGGCGGGGGTCAGGGACGCTGTCGGTTCATCAAGAATAAGGATGCGGGAATCACGCATCAGCCCGCGCATGATCTCCACCAGCTGCTGATCCGCCACATTCAGGCTGCCCGCCCGCGCACTAAGATCAAAATTGCAGCGCAGTGATGTCAGCATCTGCTGTAATTTGGCTTTGCCCGCCTGATGTTTCGGCAGTCGGAACAGAATGTTTTCCTGTACAGACAGGTTAGGGAACAGCAGCGGCTCCTGCGGAACCAGATACAGTCCGAGCTGATGAGCTTTCGCCGGGGTCAGGTGCGATATCTCCTGACCTTCCAGCATCAGGGTGCCGGCGTCCGGCTGTTCAATCCCTGCAATAATTTTCATCAGCGTGGACTTTCCCGCGCCGTTGCCGCCCAGCAGCGCATGAACCTGTCCCGGCAACAGTGTGAAATCGATGTGTTTGAGGACAATCACACCGGAGAACTGTTTGGCTATTCCGCGGGCGGTGAGCAGCGGCTGAATCGGGTGTTGCTTCTCTGACATAACGGCACCTCTGGTGTTATGGGTATTGCTGCCGGATGTTATGTGATTAAGAAAACATCAATAAAATGAACATTTATAATTTATAAACACATTTGTTCATAAATGTAAGCCATAAAAATCAAATAAGACAATATTTCGACCATATTTTGTGAAAAAATCAGATCTGCGTTAGAATTTGTTCAAAATTTTGGCCCGCACCTCTGGCAGATTTCTGTAAAAGGTGCTTATCTGTAAAAACGGAAAACAAAAGTTCACATGACAACAGTTTCAAAAAACACGAAAGCAGCCCCGGTAAGCCCCGTTTCTTCGATGGACTATGACGCATCAGGACTTAGTATGAATGAAGAAGAGTTATTGGCCCGTATTGCCTGGTTTTATTACCACGATGGTCTCACACAGGGAGATATCGGGGATCTGCTCGGTCTGACACGGCTGAAAGTTTCGCGTTTGCTCGAAAAAGGACGTCAGTCCGGCGTCATCCGGGTGCAGATAAACTCCCGGTTTGAAGGCTGCCTTGAACTTGAAGATATTCTGAAAAAAAGATTTTCGTTAAAACAAATTCGCATTCTCCCGGCACTGAACGGCCCGGAGATCCACACCCGTCTCGGCGTAGCCGGTGCACATCTGCTGATGTCACAGCTTTCGCCCGGTCAGTTACTGGCCGTCGGGTTCGGGGAAGCGGCAATGGCGACATTGCAGCATCTGAGCGGGTTTGTCTCTTCGCAGCAAATCCGTCTGGTGACACTCTCCGGCGGCGTCGGGCAATACATGACCGGTATCGGTCAGCTTGATGCCAACTGTCCGGTCAGCATTATTCCGGCACCGCTGCGGGCATCGAATGCCTCAGTAGCCGCGACATTCCGTCAGGAACGCAGCGTGCAGGATGTACTGATGGCAGCCAGCGCAGCGGATATCGCGGTGGTCGGCCTGGGGGCGGTGAATCAGAAACAGGACGCGACCATTATGCGTTCCGGCTATATCAGCAGCGGCGAACAGCTGATGCTGGCACGGCGCGGGGCGGTCGGGGATATCCTCGGCTACTTTATCGGGCGCGAAGGGGAACTGACAGAAGACGTGGAGATGCATCGCGAACTTATCGGCATCACCCCCGCAGAACTGAAAAATATTCCGACGGTGGTCGGAGTGGCGGGCGGTGAGGAAAAAGCCGAGGTGATTGTGGCGGCACTGCTGGGGGGCTATATCAACTCCCTGGTGACAGACGAGCAGACGGCGCGGGTAATGCTGACATTATTAACCTGATGCACTGACTGTCCCGCAGACGAAAATCACGCTGTATTTCATGGTGTAACGGTATCAGTCCAATTGAATTTGTGAGGATGGCGACATGAATCAGATTACGGGCAGCGGCTCATCAGAAAAATACCTGATGGCGCTGGATGCGGGAACAGGCAGTATCAGAGCTGTTATTTTTGATCTTCACGGTAATCAGGTGGCGGTCGGACAGGCGGAGTGGCGTCATAATGAGCTGCCGGATGTACCGGGCTCGATGGAGTTTGATCTGCCGGTGAACTGGCAGCTGGCGTGCCACTGTATTGCGCTGGCGCTGAAAAATGCCGGTTTGCCTGCTTCGGCGATTGCCGGGGTGGCGGCCTGTTCGATGCGTGAAGGCATTGTACTGTATGATCGCAACGGCGAACCGATCTGGGCCTGCGCCAACGTGGACGCGCGCTCAAGCCATGAAGTCAGTGAATTAAAAGAACTGTACGATAATACTTTTGAATATGATGTTTATCAGTGCTCCGGTCAGACCTTAGCCCTCGGTGCCATGCCGCGTCTGTTGTGGCTGGCACATCACCGGCCGGATATCTACCGGCAGGCGGGCACACTCACCATGATCAGCGACTGGCTGGCCTGCAAACTGACCGGCGAGCTTGCCGTCGATCCCTCCAACGCCGGCACCACCGGGATGCTGGATCTGAAAACCCGTGACTGGCGGCCGGGACTGCTGGAAATGGCCGGGCTGCGGGCGGATATACTCTCTCCGGTTAAAGAAACCGGTACCGTACTGGGCTATATCACAGCGAATGCCGCGAAAGAATCCGGTCTGGCGGAAGGCACGCCGGTGGTGATGGGCGGCGGGGATGTCCAGTTGGGCTGCCTCGGGCTGGGTGTGGTCAGAGCGGGACAAACTGCGGTGCTCGGCGGGACGTTCTGGCAGCAGGTGGTGAATTTACCTGCACCGGTCACCGATCCGGATATGAATACCCGCATTAACCCGCATGTGATCCCGGGGATGGTACAGGCAGAATCCATCAGTTTCTTTACCGGCCTGACGATGCGCTGGTTCCGTGATGCATTTTGCGCGGAAGAAAAAATTATCGCGGAACGTCTCGGCGTGGATACTTATTCGTTACTGGAAGATATGGCTGCCCGTGTTCCCGCCGGTTCCCACGGTATTATGCCGATTTTCTCCGATGTGATGCGGTTTAAATCCTGGTATCACGCTGCACCTTCTTTTATCAACCTCTCCATTGATGCGGAAAAGAGTAACAAAGCCTCGCTGTTCCGCGCACTGGAGGAAAACGCCGCGATTGTTTCCTCCCTGAACCTCGATCTGATTGCAAAATTCAGTGGTGTGAAAGCGGATTCACTGGTATTCGCCGGTGGTGGTTCGAAAGGCAAACTCTGGAGCCAGATCCTGGCGGATGTTACCGGGGTGCCGGTACGGGTACCGGTTGTTAAAGAAGCCACAGCACTGGGGTGTGCGATCGCCGCCGGAGCGGGTGTCGGGTTATATGATGATATGGTGACGGCGGGTGAGCGTCTGGTGCAGTGGCAGCATGAGTATCAGCCAAATCCGGCGCACCGTGAGGTTTATGATAAAGCCAAACAGAACTGGCAGAAGGTGTATGCGGATCAGCTTTCGCTGGTGGATTCCGGCCTGACAACATCGATGTGGAAGGCACCGGGGTTGAAATAACCGGCGGTATAATCAGGCCCCGGGGAGTGCCGTTAACGGGCAAAAACGAAAAGTCGCTGTGAATACAGTCCCTGTACGCTCAGGCTCGCCATCCATGGCTCGCATGCTTTTCGTTTCCTTTGCCCGTTACCGGCTCAGTACCTGAGCGGCAGTGCTTTTCTCAACACTCAGACTGCGGCAATCACTTTGATTTCGACTTTATAATCCGGGTGCATCAGCGCGGCTTCCACGGTGCAGCGCACAGGGGCACTGCCTTTTGCGACCCATGCATCCCAGGCGGTATTCATACCGGCAAAATCAGCTTTGTCTGCCAGAAAAATGGTCGCATCGAGGATTTTGCTTTTATCTGAACCGGCGCGGGCCAGAATTTTATCGATCGCGTGCAGGGCACTGGTGGTCTGGGCAGTAATATCGCCGCTCAGATTTTCCGGAACACTGGTGTAATAAACGGTGTTGTTGTGTACAACCGCTTCAGACCAGCGGTCTTCCGGATCAATTCGCTGAATTGTCATTCTCTCTCCTGTAAATATATCCAGTTTCTTACACGGCAAGGTGGTGCTAATGCTCAACCCTTGGCATAATTAGCGCCTATTTTGTCAGAAGAGAACGCGCGTGTCAGACGATTTTGCAAAAAACGGCCGCTTAGCCCGTGTCATTCCCGGTTTTCAGCCGAGGGAAGCCCAGGTCACCATGTCGGCAGCGATCAGCCGGATAATTGAAACGCAGGGACAACTGGTGGCGGAAGCCGGGACCGGAACCGGCAAAACTTTTGCCTATCTGGTGCCCGCGCTGCGTGCCGGAAAGAAAACCATTATTTCCACCGGCTCGAAAGCGTTGCAGGATCAGCTCTATAACCGCGATCTCCCCACCATTATTCAGGCACTGGATTATGACGGCAGGGTGGCGCTGCTCAAAGGGCGCTCGAACTATCTCTGTCTGGAACGGCTGGAGCAGCAGACCCTCGGCGATATTAATATGGAGCCGGAAACCCTCACGCAGATAGTGGCGGCACGGCGCTGGGCGACGGCGACGGAGCTGGGGGATATCACTACCTGTCACGATATTCCGGAAGACAGCCCGGTCTGGCCGCTGATCACCAGTACCAACGATAACTGCCTCGGCAGCGACTGTCCGCAGTATAAAGACTGTTTTGTACTGAAAGCCCGGCGCAAGGCACTGGAAGCGGATGTGGTGGTGGTTAACCATCATCTGTTTATGGCGGATCGCGTGGTGAAAGACACCGGTTTCGGGGAGCTTATCCCCGAGGCGGATGTGATTATTTTCGATGAGGCGCATCAGATCCCGGATATTGCCAGTCAGTATTTCGGTCAGCAGCTCAGCAGCCGTCAGTTATTTGATCTCACCCGCGATATCACATTAGCTTACCGCAGCGAGCTGCGCGACCAGGCGCAGTTACAGAAATGTGCGGATCGCCTGACCATGAGTGTGCAGGATTTCCGGCTGGCACTCGGTGATACCGGTTTTCGCGGGAATCTGCGCGAATTGCTGGCTCAGCCGCAGTTTCAGCGGGCACTCACATTGCTCGATGATGCGCTGGAACTTTGTTATGACGTGATGAAACTCTCTCTCGGCCGCTCTGCCATGCTGGATGCGGCGTTTGAACGGGCGACCCTGTACCGTAATCGTCTCAAACGGCTGAAAGACGTTTCCATCCCCGGTTACAGTTACTGGTTTGAAAGCTATGGCCGTCATTTCCTGCTGGCACTGACACCACTGACCGTGGAAGATAAATTTCGCGAAATGATGAGTAATCAGGAAATGGCGTGGGTGTTTACATCCGCGACACTGTCGGTGAATGATGATCTGCACCATTTTACCCGCCGCCTCGGGCTGGATAACGCAGAAACCCTGATCCTGCCGAGTCCGTTTAATTATCAGGAGCAGACGCTGCTCTGTGTGCCGCGTTTTCTGCCGTCCCCGAATCAGTACGGTGCGGCAAAACAGCTGGCGGAACAACTGCGCCCGCTGATCAACCATAACCGTGGCCGCTGTTTCTTTTTATGCACTTCACACCAGATGATGCGCGATCTTGCCGCCGAATTCCGCCAGTCACTGACACTGCCGGTACTGGTGCAGGGAGAAACCAGTAAAACACAGCTGCTCCGTGATTTTGTCTCCTCCGGTAATGCCTTGCTGGTGGCTACCGCCAGTTTCTGGGAAGGGGTGGATGTGCGCGGTGATGCACTGACCTGTGTCATCATCGACAAACTGCCGTTTACCGCACCGGATGACCCGCTGCTGAAAGCCCGCATGGAAGATTGCCAGGTGCGCGGTGGCGATCCGTTCCGTGATGTCCAGATCCCGGATGCGGTGATCAGCCTTAAACAGGGGGTCGGGCGGCTTATCCGTGATACGGAGGATTACGGCGTGATTGTGATTTGCGATAACCGGATTGTCATGCGGCCTTACGGGGAAATCTTCCTGAAAAGTCTGCCGCCGTCACCACGGACCCGTTCACTGACCAAAGCCACGGAATTTCTGGCAGCACGGCAGTCACAGCGCCGTACAGCGGAATAACACTGAATCAGTTTCGCAATAAAAGTCACTGTTACTATGATTTTTTTGTTACCATAAACCTTATTTATTTGCCGGAGTTATGGCATGTCCAGCCGAATTTTAGCCTTAGATACAGCAACAGAAGCCTGTTCTGTTGCACTTTACAACAATGGTGAGATCACCGCCGATTTTGCCGTCACCCCCCGCGAACACACACAGCGCATTCTGCCGATGGTGCAGGCGGTGCTGGCACAGCAGAATCTCACTCTTCGTGATCTTGATGCGCTGGCCTTTGGTCAGGGGCCGGGCAGCTTTACCGGTGTGCGGATTGGTGTCGGGATCGCGCAGGGCCTGGCGCTGGGCGCTGAACTGCCGATGATCGGTGTTTCATCACTGGAAACCATGGCGGAAGGGGTTTTCCGTACCACCGGGCTTTCCCGTGTGCTGGTTGCCATTGATGCCCGGATGGATGAAGTGTACTGCGCAGCGTATGTCCGTGATGAGCAGGGCATCTTCCGGCAGGAACTGGCGGAAGCGGTGCTGAAACCGGCAGATTTTGTCACGCGCTGTGCCGCACTCACCGGCGAATGGGGACTGGCCGGTACCGGCTGGGCCGCATATCCGCAGATGCAGGAAACGCTGCCCCTCAGCACACAAATGACAGAAATTACGCTGCCGCATGCACAGGATATGCTGCCGCCTGCACTGAATGCACTGCGCCGCGGGGAAACGTCTGCCCCTGAATCGGCGGAGCCGGTGTATCTGCGCAACGAAGTGACCTGGAAGAAATTACCCGGCCGGGAATAACGTAAAAAAATAGCCTGCGTCAATTGTTGAACCGGCAATCATCAGCCACAATAAATGAATACTATCCGTCACAGGAGCTCATATCATGATGAATCGCATACGGAGCAGTCTGAAGTATGGTGTTGTGATTATATCTCTGGCGCTGACCGGCTGCGCCACAATCCCGGAGTCTATTAAAGGCAGCGGCACCACGATGCTGACGGATTTTCAGGCCGTTCAGAAAGCGCCGCAGGCCTATAAAGGAATGGAGGCGCGTTTCGGCGGGCGGGTGCTCAGCGTGCAGAATCAGCCCGATATGACACAGCTGGAAATCGCAGTGATGCCGCTTGACAGTACCGGTGCGCCATTCCTCGGTTCAACTATCACCGGCCGGATGTATGCCCGGATCAACAGCTTTATGGAGCCGGATAACTTCCGTAACCAGTATGTCACGGTCATCGGGCTGATGAATGGCACGCAAGCCGGTAAGATCGGTGATGTTCCTTATACTTTCCCGGTCATTGATGTCACCGGCTTCCAGCGCTGGCACCAGGCACGGCAGGTGATTATGCCGCCGCCGGTGTACGGGCCGGATCCGTGGCGCTGGCATAACGGGTATTACGGCGGCGGCTACTATGGCGGCGGCTGGTACTATCCGCCGGGACCGGCAGTGGTGCAGGATTATTTAGTCCCTTAATCGCGCGGATTGGCAGGTATAGTAACCTTAAAGTTCAGCATAGATGCGAATTTGAGTGTATAATCCCGCCCGCGACGATAAGCAGGAATGATTATCCTCAGCGTATTACAGTGAATAAATTAAGAGGCGGCATTTGCCGCCTCGATTATTATCTGGCGTTATAAAATAAATTAGTGATGTGACTCTCAACCTGAAACAGAAAAATTATCCGAAAACGCCGTTTTATGTAAATACTTTGTTTATGTAAATAATTTGTTAATGCCGGCGGGTCATGAGATGAGCAGCAATAATCAGGAGTAAAACCTTGGAAAGAGTCTGGCTTAAACACTATCCGGAAGATGTCCCGGCAGATATCAATCCTGACACCTATGCCTCAATGGCAGAGATGCTGGAGAATGCGGTATCGCGCTTTGCGGACCAGCCTGCCTTTATCAATATGGGCGAGGTGATGACCTACCGGAAACTGGAAGAGCGAAGCCGTGCATTTGCCGCTTACCTGCAAAACGGGCTGGGGCTGAAAAAAGGGGATCGCATCGCGCTGATGATGCCGAATTTACTGCAATATCCGATAGCGCTGTTCGGGATTTTACGGGCAGGGATGGTGGTGGTGAATGTCAATCCCCTCTATACACCAAGAGAGTTAGAACATCAGTTAAATGACAGCGGCTGTGCCGCGATTGTGATTGTTTCCAATTTTGCACACACCCTCGAAAAAATCGTTTATAACACACCAATCCGTCATGTGATCCTGACCCGTATGGGGGATCAGCTTTCCCGTCCGAAAGCCACGCTGGTGGATTTTGTGGTCAAATATATCAAGCGTCTGGTGCCGAAATATAACCTGCCGGACGCGATTTCATTCCGCCGTGCTATCCATCAGGGTTACCGCATGCAGTATGTCAAACCGGAAATTCACCGCGAAGACCTGGCATTTCTGCAATATACCGGCGGTACCACCGGGGTGGCCAAAGGCGCGATGCTGACTCACCGTAATATGCTGGCAAACCTCGAGCAGGCGCGCGCAGCCTATATTCCGGAGCTGAAGGTCGGCAAAGAGCTGATTGTCACTGCACTGCCGCTGTATCATGTATTTGCCCTGACGGTGAATTGCCTGCTGTTTATTGAAATCGGCGGTCGTAATCTGCTTATCACTAACCCGCGTGATGTCAGCGGGACGATTAAAGAACTGGGCAAATACCCGTTCACGGCCATTACCGGGGTAAACACACTGTTTAATGCCTGGATCAACAATCCGGAATTTCACAAACTTGATTTCTCCACCCTGAATCTTTCTGTCGGCGGCGGTATGCCGGTGCAGAAAGCGGTGGCGGAAAACTGGGAAAAACTGACCGGAAAACACCTGCTGGAAGGCTACGGACTGACCGAATGCTCACCGCTGGTCGCCGGTAACCCGCATAACCTGAAAAGCTACAGCGGCAGTATTGGTTTTCCGGTACCGTCCACGGAGATCCGTCTGCTGGATGATGACGGCGCTGAGGTGCCGGACGGTCAGCCGGGGGAAATGTGGGTTCGTGGTCCGCAGGTGATGAAAGGGTACTGGAACCGCCCGGATGCCACTGCCGAAGTGCTGAAAGATGGCTGGGTTGCCACCGGAGATATCGCGCAGTTTGATGATAGCGGTTTCCTGCATATTGTTGATCGTAAGAAAGACATGATTCTGGTGTCCGGTTTCAATGTTTACCCGAATGAAGTTGAGGATGCGGTCATGCTGCATCCGGCAGTGCTGGAGTGTGCGGCTATCGGTGTGGAAAGTGACAGTTCCGGTGAAGCAGTGAAAATTTTTGTCGTCCGCAAGGATCAGTCACTGACGGAAGATGATTTGCGTCTGCATTGCCGCCGTTATCTGACCGGTTATAAAGTCCCGAAAATCATTGAGTTTCGTGATGAATTACCGAAATCGAATGTCGGTAAAATTCTGCGCCGCGAACTGCGCGAAGAGGAAAAGCACAAAACGGATGTTCAGCCGGTTGCATGACACCGTATCAGGCCGCAGAATAATAACGCCGGTAAAAACCGGCGTTTATCTGTTCTGTTATGACTATTGATTGAAATACCCTGATCTATTGAATTATTCTGTATCACATCACTTAACCACGTCGTTAAAGACTAAGAGAAGTTGTTTTGAATTATCAGTTGATTACCAGCGATACACATCTTGCCGCCTATTGTGAACAGGTTACCGGCAAACCTTATCTTGCTCTGGACACTGAATTTGTCCGGATCCGGACCTACTATCCGCATCTCGGTCTGGTTCAGCTTTATGACGGGGAGCATCTCGCACTGGTCGATCCGCTGGGGATCACTGACTGGACACCGCTGAAAACCTTACTGACTGCACCGGAGATGATCAAATATCTTCATGCGGGCAGTGAAGATATCGAAGTCTTTTTCAACAGCATGGAATGTGTGCCGCAGCCGCTGGTGGATACCCAGGTACTGGCTGCTTTTACCGGGCATCCGCTCTCCTGCGGGTTTGCCACCCTGGTGGAAACCTATCTCGGCGTTACCCTGGATAAAAGTGAATCCCGGACTGACTGGCTGGCACGTCCGCTGACAGAAAAACAGTGTGAATATGCAGCGGCGGATGTGTATTACCTGTTGCCGCTGGCGGAAAAGCTGACTGAAAAAGTCCGTGATGCCGGTTACCTGGCGTCAGCGGAAGAAGAGTGTGCCATGATGGCGCAGCGCCGTATTACCCAGACCGACCCGGCGGAAGCCTACCGCGATTTCAGCGGTGCCGCGCAACTGCGTCCGCAGCAACTGGCCTGTTTACAGAAACTGGCGCAATGGCGGCTGGAACAGGCGCGTCAGCGTGATATGGCTGTCAATTTTGTGGTGCGCGAAGAACACCTGTGGAAAGTGGCGCGCTATATGCCAACGTCACTGGGTGAGCTGGACGGACTGGGGCTGACCGGGCAGGAAATCCGTTGTCACGGCAGACGCCTGCTGGCGTTAACGGAAGAAAGTCGTGCGCAGGATAACGCTGACTATCCGGCACCGGTGGAAAATGTGTCCGATCATCCGTTATACCGCAAAACCTTTAAGGCGATAAAAGCACGCATTACTGAGCTGAGTGAAGCGGAACAATTCAGTCCGGAACTGCTGGCATCACGCCGTCAGATTAACCAGTATCTGAATAAAGTGTGGGGATTCAAAAATACACCCGAAGAGCCGGAACTGCTGAGCGGCTGGCGCAAGCCGTTGCTGGAAACTGCACTGGCAGAGGTGGTTGCCGGAATTGAGGCAGGTGCTGTCTCCGGGGAATAAACATAAAAAAATACGGCGGGGTAACCCGCCGTGTTATCAGTGACAGTAACGGTACTATTTTACCGTCTCGTCTTTTTTTGTGCCCTCATCGCCTTCAGGCAGCGTAACGTTCAGTTCAAGAACAGAGATATCATCACCTTTCTGCTCAAACTGGACAGACAGCATTTCCGGATCGACCTGAACATACTTACAGATAACGGCCAGTAAATCGCGTTTCAGATCCGGAAGGTAATTCGGTTCAGACTCACCGCGGCGACGCTCTGCAACAATGATTTGCAAACGTTCTTTTGCAATATTAGCTGTCGGTTTTTTTCTCGACAGGAAGAAATCTAACAGCGCCATGGTTTACCCCCCGAATAAGCGTTTTAAGAAACCTTTTTTCTCTTCCTCAATGAAACGGAAAGGACGATCTTCACCCAGAATACGGGCGACAGTATCGTCATAAGCCTTACCGGCATCAGATTCCTGATCCAGAATCACCGGCTCACCCTGGTTGGATGAACGCAGAACAGACTGATCCTCCGGAATCACACCGATAAGCGGG
This sequence comes from Morganella sp. GD04133, assembly GCF_029835375.1. Taxonomy (NCBI): domain Bacteria; kingdom Pseudomonadati; phylum Pseudomonadota; class Gammaproteobacteria; order Enterobacterales; family Morganellaceae; genus Morganella; species Morganella sp. GD04133. The sequence continues at coordinate 11,610 of NZ_JAODZS010000054.1, forward strand.
ATGCACAGGATTTCCAGCACATCTTCCATACTCAGCATATCACCACGACTGACACGGCCCGGGTTGTAACGGGTAAGCAGCAGATGCTCTGTAATCGGCTCCAGCCCCTGTTCCGCACGGTGGGATTTGGAGGACAGGATCCCGAGAATACGGTCAGAGTCGCGGACAGATGAAACTTCAGGGTTGGTGGTAATAATGGCTTCATCAGCAAAATAGAGCGCCATCAGTGCGCCGCTCTCAATCCCTGCCGGGGAGTCACAGATGATAAAATCAAAGTCCATTTCACCTAATTCATTCAGCACTTTCTCCACGCCTTCGCGGGTCAGTGCATCTTTATCGCGGGTCTGTGATGCCGGCAGAATAAATAAATTATCAGTCCGCTTATCTTTGATAAGCGCCTGATTCAATGTGGCATCGCCCTGAATAACGTTCACGAAGTCATACACGACGCGACGCTCACACCCCATGATTAAGTCAAGGTTACGCAGACCGATATCAAAATCGATCACTACGGTTTTCTTTCCTTTCTGGGCAAGGCCGGTCGCTATGGCCGCGCTGGAAGTGGTTTTGCCTACGCCACCTTTACCTGAAGTAACAACTAAAATGCGTGCCATGGAATTATTCCTTGTTAAAGGTCTATATGAGATTGTTGATAGTGAGTTCATTATTAACCAGACTGAGTTTGGCCGCTTTCCCGGCGAATTCGCCCGGGATTTGCTCACTCAGCCAGTATTGCCCGGCGATAGAAACCAGTTCCGCATGCAGGTGGGTGCAAAAAATCCCGCTTTCCGTATCACCTGCCGCACCGGCTAACACACGTCCGCGCATCAGCCCGTAAATATGAATATTACCGTCCGCAATGAGTTCTGCGCCCGCACTGACATTGGCGGTCACGATAAGGTCACTGTTCGGGGCATAAATGCGCTGGCCGGAACGGACAGGCACATTAATCAGCCGGGTTTTCCGGCAGGGGGAGTCTGCGGCGGCAGGGGAAGACACTGACGGTGCTTCAGGTTCCGGTATATCCGGTTCAGCAGTGCGGGCACTTTTGCCTTCATTGAGCAGCGGAAGCCCGTTACGGGTGGCTGCTTTGCGCATTTTCTCATCCTGACAGCCACTGACCCCGACAATCCGCAAACCGGCATCGGTCACGGCACGACAGATAATTTTCAGGTTCGCACCGGCTGAAATCTGGCTGACATTCAGCACAACAGGGGCATTCCGGAAAAAGGCAGGCGCCTGGCTGACTTTTTCGCGCACAGCCTGTTCAATAATCTGAGGATCCTCATTATTCAGATGAAGAACCGAAAGTGTGAAGTTACTGCCTTTAAGGTCAATTGGCGATGGTGACATCTGTCCGACTCAGTGTAATTAGCGGCCCGCTATTCAGCCATATATAAAATGTGCATTGCTGCGACGCAATGCCGGGTAACGATATTATCAAAAACAATAGCATGTTATAGTTAGTGCCATTTACTGGCAAGTCACGATTTGATTTAAACGGGATAATTCCAATGTTGTGTGCAATTTACAGAAGTCCGAACCGCGATCAAACCTATTTGTTCATCGAAAAGAAAGATGATTTTTCCCGTGTCCCGGAGGAATTGCTGAAAAGTTTCGGCAAGCCCGTCTTCAGCATGCTGATTAACCTTGCAAACCGCGATAAACTGGCCAATGCGGATATTGAAAAAGTGAAACAGGAACTGACGGCTGCCGGTTATTATCTGCAGTTCCCGCCACCGGTGGAAGATCTGTTATCAGAATACCGGGATACACTGAACATTCAGGATAAATCCTAATAATAATCCCCGCGAAATAACCAGAAAGGATATCGCTATGCGCCTGACATTATTAAGCGCCGTGATTATTACGGCCTCGCTGACGGCATGCAGTGCATCTCAGACGCCGGTATTACCGGCAAAATTACTGGCAGATACCCCGGCAGCACAGCAGACCGCCGCAGTACGGTTGTCAGTGGCGGATTTACAGCGGGAATTTCCGGCTGACTCACGGACAGCAGAACAATTTCCGGCCTATGCTGAACAACTGAAAGCGATGGCGCGTCAGGAGGGTATTAAAGAATCCACACTGACCCGCGCTTTTGAGAATTTTCATTTTATCGAACGTGTTATAACGTCTGATAAAAACCAGCCGGAGAAAAAAGTCACGCTGGATGATTATCTCTCCCGCCGCGTGACCAAAGGCGCAGTCAGTGCTGCAGTAAAACAGCATGATGCCAATGCGGCGCTGCTGGCCGGTATCAGTCAGCGTTACGGTGTGCCGGAGGAGTATATTGTCTCTCTGTGGGGGCTGGAAAGCGGTTTTGGCCGTTATCAGGGCAAAGAGGATGTCATTTCTGCTCTGGCAACCCTGGCGTATGAAGGCCGCCGTGAAGAGATGTTTGTTAAGCAGTTTATCGCCGCGTTACAGATTATCGACCAGGGCCATATCCCGGCAGATCAGCAGCTGAAAGGCTCCTGGGCCGGTGCCATGGGGCAAAACCAGTTTATGCCGACCAGTTATCTGACCTATGCCGTGGATGGTGACGGTGACGGTGTGGTGGATATCTGGAATAACAAAGCGGATGTATTTGCCTCCACCGCCAATTATCTGGCCACAGAAGGTTGGGTAAAAGCGCTGCCGTGGGGATATGAAGTCTCTGTTCCCGCAGGCTTTGATCGCAGCATTGAGGGAACAAAGAAAAACCAGAGCAAAACACTGGCACAGTGGAAAGCGCTGGGGGTGACACTCCCGGCACAGGCCAATCTGCCGGAATCGACCCCGATGTGGTTAGTCGTCCCGGAAGATAAGCAGGCGCGGGTGTATCTGGTCACACAGAACTTTATCACCATCATGCACTGGAACCGCTCGTATTTCTTCGCACTCAGTGTTTCACTGATGGCGGATAATGTCGGTGCGGAAATCCGCTGATGTCATCAGAATAATAAAGTAAAGGGGTAAGACTATGTATCAGCATCGTGACTGGCAGGGCGCTCTCCTCGATTTTCCGGTCGGGAAAGTGGTATGTGTGGGGCTGAATTATGCAAAGCATGTTGCGGAGATGAAATCACAGGCATCCGCAGAACCCCTTCTTTTTATTAAACCTGAAACGGCACTGTGCGATCTGCGCCAGCCGGTCGCTATTCCGAAAGAGTTCGGCGAAGTGCATCACGAAACCGAATTGGCGGTGCTTATCGGCGCTCCGCTGAAACAGGCCAGTGAAGACCGCTGCGCCCGGGCGATTGCCGGGTTTGGTGTCGCGCTGGATTTAACACTGCGTGATGTGCAGATGAAATTAAAGGCGGCGGGGCAGCCGTGGGAAAAAAGTAAGGCATTTGACGGCTCTGCGCCGGTGTCCGGGTTTATTCCGGTCAATGAATTCCCGGATCCGCAGAATGTCACCCTGAGCCTGACCGTTAATAATGAATTGCGCCAGCAGGGAAACACCCGCGAAATGCTGACGCCGGTGATACCGCTGATTAGCTATATGTCCCGTTATTTCACGCTGCGTCCGGGGGATATTATCCTGACCGGCACACCGGAAGGGGTCGGGCCGCTGGTATCGGGCGATATGCTGAAAATCTCGGTAAATGATCACATGCTGACCACGCGGATTATCTGAAACGGGTCAGCCACGAAGTAAAAGGAAAAAAGAACATGTCTCAACCATTCTGGACGGTGAAAACCCTCGATGAAATGAGTGACGAAGAGTGGGAATCACTGTGTGATGGCTGCGGGCAATGCTGTTTGCAGAAACTGATGGATGCAGACACCGATGAAATCTATTTCACCGATGTGGCCTGCAATCAGCTGGATATAAAAAGCTGTCAGTGCCGTCATTATGAAGACCGTTTCCGCTATGAACCGGACTGTATCAAACTGACGCGGGAAAACCTGCCGACATTTGACGCCTGGCTGCCGATGACCTGTGCTTACCGCCTGGTTATGGAAGGCAAACCGTTATTACCCTGGCACCCGCTAATCAGCGGATCCAAATCCCTGATGCACCAGAAAGGGATTACCGTCCGCCATATCGCCGTCACCGAAAGCGTGGTACAGAACTGGGAAGACCATATTCTGAATAAGCCTGAAGGTGGGTTCTAACATATTGTTTTTAAAGTAAGTCACTATTGTTCGTTAACTGCATGGGGCATGGATGGGGCATTTTGCGTGAAAGTAGCGTTCAGAATGTCTATCTGACTACTGTTATTGTCAGCCATCCATTTCCCATAAACGGTGTAAACCATTTGCGCGGATGTGTGCCCCATCTGCTCCGCAATAAAATTAGGGTTAGCACCTGCGCTGAGCGCCCAACATGCAAATGTATGTCGGGACTCATACGCTTTGCGATGGCGGATACCGGCTCTTTTCAGTGTGCTGTTCCAGGTGGTGCCGAATGACCCCGGAGCATACCACTCACCTCCGGTGCCGTTATTACTGCTCTGCTGTGGCTTGAACACAAATGAGCACTGATCCTTTCTGACCTTACCGTACTCTCTCAGATGGACATCCACCTCAACAGGACGATTCATCTTCGTATAAAGCATCTGTGACTTAAGTGCATTGATAGCCGGAATCGTAAGAGCAATTGTCCGGATACCGCTGGTTGTTTTCGGTGGGGTGAAGTGGTCTTTAATAGGCAGGTTTCTGCGTACTGTTATCGTCCAGTTTCGGGTATCAATATCTTCCCAGCTCAGCGCACATAGCTCCCCGTGCCGCATACCGGTACTGACAGCCAAAATCCAGAGATTGCGGATCTGCTCACAGGAACAACAGGAAACAAACCTGGCAAATTCTTCGCGGGTCAGCGGGTCAGGGGCTGTCTTATCATGCTTCAGTGGCTTGATGCCGGTGAAAGGGGATGATTGCAGATAGCCGCAGTTAACTGCAAATTCCATCATGGCTTTAAAGCAACTCAGATAAACATTAACGGTTTTCACTGACCTGCCTTTTTTATTACTCCTGTTTTTTTGATTTGTACCGCATATCTGATTTCCGGTAAGAAGTAGTTTTCTCAGAGAGATAATATCCTCATACAAAACTGAAGATATATTTCGTGACGCGCCAATTAAAAATATACAAATATCAATATAGGACGTGTACCTGTTCATGGAGTTTTTGGTTATTTCTGTTGATTTTAAATCAAGCCATTTCTCTGCAAGCTCAGTAATTATTATTTCCCTCCCTTGCGCAGATTTATGGTTAATTGTTGATGAGTTCGGGAATTGCTGAGCATAGTCAAATGTTCCCATTTTTATCGCAAAGCAGACCGAAGTCCTCAACTCACCAGCCATTTTTCTGTTTTTCAATGTGTCAGGTACACTGAGGTTTTCTCTGTGCCTGCGCCCGTTATACATAAACCAGATCCGCAGGCTCTCTCCGTGAGCCTCAACACCAGTAGGGTATTTTGCCATTTTAATTCCTAATCAGCCTTTGTTGCCACGCGGAACAGCCATGTTCTGCCGTTCCACCCATTCATCTACAGCAAAACGATTATACATAATAGGGCTGTTATCTTTGGGGTTACAGTCAGCAGAATAGTGACGATACTCACGACCCTCAAACCATGACTTTTTCCTTGCAGATGTTATTGCTGATTTGCTCAGGCCCGTAAGAAGCATCAGAATATCCTCTGCAACCCACTTATTTGCCTGTAAAATAATAACATTACCCATCCTTCATCTCCTTCTGTAACTTACGCACGTAATGACCCAGCATCATTTTTGCGCTGAATTTGCGGTTATTGAGTGGCTTAAATTTCGGTGTGTATTTGTCGAGTACTGCGGCTATCTGCGGGTCTGATTTGTCGCTGAGGCTGATTAACTCAGCCAGGCAATCCCTTGCTATTCACCTGCGTCCATTCTCTGCTTCCTGTGGTGTCATAACTCAATACTTCCCGGCACCTGATCCCCATACACATCCCATTCACCGTATTTCTCCCTGGCAAACAGTTCAATGCGCGGGACATCGCCGTATAACTCTTCCAGCCGGTGATGAACTTCCTTCGGTTTCTCGCTGTGCTCACCGAGGCAGGAATACACTATCTGACGGACGCTGGCTGACTTCCGTTCCAGTCCTGCGCCGCGAGTGGCAATCAGGCATACCTCAGCATTGGCGCGGGTATAGTTGCCGCCATTGATGCGCGTCTCTGCGTTCAGCGTGTCCATGAAGTCGAACATATCTTCTGGCGGTTTCGCATCAATACGGCCGGCAGCGTTTTTGTTCAGCTTCACCCACACGAACCCGAAGCCGGTACGCACCCTAAACCCCCACGCTTCAGCCAGTTCGTAAGCCTCACGGACAAAGTTACCCGTGTACCACATACAGAGTACGGAGTTGTCAGAGGCTATTTTTTCGATGGGTAAGCGGGTGAGGGAATAAAAATCGGTGGTGTTGTAGTGGTTGTCTGCTGCGCCGTTGGAGGATTTGTTATTATATTGCCAGGGTGGGTCTGCGAGAATTAAGTCATACTTTTTCACATCGTCACCTCAACTTATATTCCATATAACCCGAAAGCATTGAGCCGACACTATCGGGGTATAATTTCCTGTCTGGATTTTTATTGTTGCGCATAAACCTGCGCACTTCATTATCCATTATCCTCACACACGAAAAACAAATATGAGTAGACCCGCGTATTGTGATGATGTCGCGCTCAAATTCACTTTTACATGAGCAGCATTTAAACAACTGTTGTTCTTTATTCATTCTCCGCCTCTTTCATCATCAGGAAACAAATCATAGCGGCGCGGTAATAATTTTTATCGTAAATTTCTAGCTCGCCTTTTTCTTCATCAAAATGACGCGCACCCCAGCCAATATCCTTATCGATATAATTCATGCATATCTCATTCTCAAAAACAATCGGCATTGCGTCCGCCGGGTTGTTGCAGGGGGCGAATGGCCCCGTTTTCACACCGGTAATTTTTACGATGATTGCGTTTTCAAGCCCAGGTATTTCACATTGCTTGAATTCAGTTCGTTCAGGCGGAAATGGCTTTGCTCCTATGGCAACAGCCACAGCTTTATTAATCTCAAAGTCTGATTTGTCACGATATTTGTTCATTGTCTTCACCAATGTAAATTCTGAATCCATCTGACATGAAATCAGTGTTGAAAAAATGAGAATGAAGATTAACGCCATCCTCTCCAGTTATAACCCCGCGAACCATGTGCAGATATTCACTTTTAGTAAAATATTTGTGAGTTACTTTTTTACCGTCTAATAACGCTTTAAATGCTTCATCTCTATTCACCTCACCACCTCCGCACACAATAATTCAACATTCCGCACAGTCGTCATCTGCACTATGCGGCTCTCACATTCTTCGAGCGTATAAATATCATCGGTAACAGGCACAGCAGAGCCGTGCATTACCAGTAGTAATACAAATCCGATTATGGTCATGATTTATTTATCTAAGCGATAGAGTGGGGTGCAATTGCCTTCATCTGCGGGGGTGATAATTGTCTGCTTTCCTCGCCTTAAACATACTGACGCAGTAGCTGATAAATATCCGACAGGCTTTAATGTGCTGCGCGATGCCTGCCAGCTAATCCACATTAAATCAATATCCCGGTCAGCATAATTTAATCCGTTATTCGCAGTTTTTAATTTCCGCTCCATCTCTGCTGGGTCGGTATGCAATTTAATGTATTCCTCAAACTGCTTACGTGATATATCCATCATGATGACCCTCTAATTTTATTCGCCATGCTAAATGTAAAGTCTGCGTAATAGTCAGATTCGGTTTTAAGTGGCAATTTAATTAATTCATTATTTTGACTTAAAACATACATACCAAAACTGGTAATGCTGTAATAACTTTTACTGTGGCGACGAACGACCCCCAATTCAGCCAGACGCTGCATTTTTTCTTTTGGCACATCATAAGGCTGGCTATCTTCGCAAGTTTCATTGAACCTTTTCAGATTATTTAAATCTTCTGGCTGTAAAAATTCTATATTATTACTGTCCATCACCCCTCCTGAA